>JAVHVL010000419.1:0-3548 GCA_032160565.1 Pseudonocardiales bacterium
ATGCCGGGCGTGCCCGTCTCCACGACGAAGGACTTGATCGCCGCACGCCCCTTGCTCCTGTCCAGCGACGCCCACACCACGACCGCGTCGCTGCGCCCACCCGCCGTGACGAAGATCTTCTCGCCGTTGATCACGTACTCGTCCCCGTCGAGCACGGCGGTCGTCTGCACCGCGGCGGAGTCGGAGCCGAAGCTGGGCTCGGTGATCGCCATCGAGGCCCACAGCGTGTCGAACCGCCCGTGCTGCTCGTCATTGGCGACGGACGCGATGGCCGAGTTGCCGAGCCCCTGTCGCGGCATGGACAGCACCATCGCGACGTCGCCCCAGCACGCCTCCATGATCGACAGCACGCTGGACATGTTGGTGCCGTTGCGGTTGCCGGTCTCCTGCCCAGCGGAGTTCCGGCGGACGCCCCGCGCACCGGTGTTGCTCTCGCCGGAGGCGTTCATACCGTCGATCAGCGCGGCGAGCATGTCGAGTTCCTTCGGGTACGAGTGCCCCGCGTTGTTGGCACGGTCGTACTTCCGCGAGATCGGGCGGAAGATCTCCGTGGAGACCTGATGCGCCTGGTCGACGATCATGCCGAACTTCTTCGGCATCTCCAGATTGATGCTCATGCGCGTCCTCGCTCGGCTCCGGGCGCGCGCGAGACTCCAACTGGGCTGTGCCTGTCGATTCGCTCGCAAGCGTCGCTCATCAGACCAACACCACGCCCTCCATCAGGCCGACGGCCCGCAGGTCGCGGTACCACCGCTCCACGGGGTGCTCCTTCACGTAGCCGTGCCCGCCGAGCAGCTGGACGCCGTCGCTGCCGATCTTCATGCCGTACTCGGCGGTGAGGCGCCGGGCCAGCGCGGCCTCCCGCGCGAACGGCTTGCCCTGCTCCGCCCGGCTCGCCGCGCGCAGCGTGACCAGCCGCGCGCCTTCCAGTTCGATACCGATGTCGGCCACCATGAAGGCGACGGCCTGCCGGTGGCTGATCGGCTCGCCGAACGCCTGCCGCTCGTTGACGTACGGGATCACGTAGTCCAGCACCGCCTTGCAGGTGCCCAGCGCCAGGGCGGACCAGCCGAGGCGGGCCAGCCGGACGCAGTCGGCGTAGTTCTCCGCCTCGCCGCCGCCGAGCAGCGCCGACTCCGGCAGCCGCACGCCGTCGAGGACGAGGCGAGCCATGGACGCGGCACGCAGCCCCATCGCGGGTTCGGCCTCGACGGTGACGCCCGCCGTGCCGGACTCGACGAGGAAGAGGGCGGGGGAGCCCTCGAGGTCCGCGGCGACGGCGAAC
Organism: Pseudonocardiales bacterium; assembly: GCA_032160565.1. GTDB lineage: Bacteria > Actinomycetota > Actinomycetes > Mycobacteriales > Jatrophihabitantaceae > RYN-117. The sequence goes on from JAVHVL010000419.1 coordinate 1,286, forward strand.
AGCTCGCCCTTGTCGGCCCGCGGCACCAGCGACTTGACGCCGTCCAGGACAAATCCTCCGAGCGCGCGCCGGGCCGTCGTCTTCAGCGTGAACGGGTCGAACAGCGGCCGCGGCTCCGTAATGGCGAGGGCCGCGGCCGGGACCTGCTCCCCGACGAAGGCCGGCAGGTAGGTGGCCTGCTGCTGCTCGTCACCCCACAGCACCAGCGCGTTGCTCACGGCCGCCGGCGCGAGGCACGCCACGGCGAGCCCCATGTCGCCGTGCGCGAGCGCCTCCGCCACGAGGACGCCGGTGGTGGTGGAGCGCTCGGCGCCCATCCCGCCCAGGATCTCGGGGATGCCGACGAGCGTCACGCCGAGCTCCGTGATCGAGCGCTTCAGGATTGCCTCGGGCGCCTCGCACTCCGTGTCCGCCGCCGCGGCGGCCGGCCGAAGCTGCTCGGCGGCGAACTCGGCGGTCGCGTCGACGATCATCTTCTGCTCGTCGGACGGCGTGAGGTCGAACAGCCCCCGGTCGCCGGCGGCCCTCGGCCGCTCCGGCTTGCTGCGCTGCCGCACGGTGCTGAACGTGCGGTTCGCCGAGGCGACGGTCTTGAAGCCGGCGCGGCTGGCCTCGTAGACGGCCTTCTCCATTGGCTTGCGTAGCCGCAGGCGGTCGATCGCGGCCGCGCCGGCGAATTTGTTGAGGGCGGCCAACCCGAGCCCCATCGCGTCGCGTCCGCGCGTGTTGCGCCCTGACATCGCTTTCCCCCACACTTTTGGTTGGACACCCTGTTAGGGGTACAAGTTACTCGCCAGTAGGATCGACGCAAACGCAAACGTGACGATCGTTGCACCGAGGCCGGCCGCTGCGGCGCAGGAACTCAGGCTTCGCCCCTATCGTTGCCTCACTAGTAAGACCGCCCGGGTCATGCACCGGGCGCCCCTCGTCCGTAGGAGGCTCGACCCCGATGGCTCAGAACCCCGTCATCAACAAGTTCGGCCGTGCGGCGGGTGCGAATCGCGCCGGAGCACCGGCGCCGTCGGCCGTCGACCTGCAGAAGATGTATGCGCAGCCGGCGTACACCGGCCCGCGCGCCCCGTCGCGCTACATGACGCTCGACGACGTCGTGCAGCGCACCGGCGCGATGCTGCTGGTGGTGCTCGCCGCCGGGGCGGTGTCGTGGGAGCTCACCTCCACGCGCGCCGCGCTGCCGTTGCTGCTGGTCGGCGCGATGGGTGGCCTCGCCCTCGGGCTCTACATGTCCTTCAAGATGAAGGCCAACGCGGTCACCGCGCTGCTCTACTCGGCCTTCGAGGGCGCCTTCCTCGGTGCGATAAGCCGCGTGTTCGACGCCCGCTTTCCGGGCATCGTCATCCAGGCGATCACCGGCACGGCGATGGTGGCCGGAGGCATGCTCTTCGTCTACAAGATCGGCGCCATCCGGGTCACGCCGAAGTTCACCCGGGTCGTCGTCGGCGCCACGATCGGCGTCTTCGGCCTGATGGTCGTCAACCTCATCGCCTACCTGTTCCACCCGGGCGGCATCGGCCTGCGCAGCGGCGGGGTGCTGGCGATCGCGTTCAGCCTGGTGTGCATCGTCATCGCGTCGCTGAACCTCGTCATGGACTTCGACATGATCGAGCGTGGCATCCGGCAGGGCACCGACCAGAAGTTCGCCTGGTTCGCGGCGTTCGGCCTGATGGTGACGCTGATCTGGCTCTACATCGAGATCCTGCGCCTGCTGAGCTACCTCCGCGAATAGCCGAGCGCGCACCCGGGCACCAAACAGCCGAGGGCGGACCTAAAACCTCTCGAGGAGGTCACAGGTTTCGCCCTCGGCATTTTCGTGCGACGCGATCGGCCATTCCCCCACGGATGTCCGCTCGGGTCTGACCAGTACAACGACGCGCGGCCAACCGGGTTACGACAGTCGCTGTGCCCTACGACAGTCGCTCGAGCACCATCGCCATGCCCTGCCCGCCGCCCACGCACATCGTCTCCAGCCCGAACTGCTTGTCGTGGGTCTGCAGCGAGTTGATCAGCGTGGTGGTGATACGCGCGCCGGTCATGCCGAAGGGGTGCCCCACCGCGATGGCGCCCCCATTGACGTTGAGCCGGTCCATGTCGATCCCGAGGTCCCGCTGCGAGGGCAGCACCTGCGCCGCGAACGCCTCGTTGATCTCGACCAGGTCGATGTCGCCGATGGTCATGCCGGCGCGGGCCAGCGCCTGCTTCGACGCCTCGACCGGGCCGAGTCCCATGATCTCCGGTGAGAGCCCCG
>JAVHVL010000489.1:0-3362 GCA_032160565.1 Pseudonocardiales bacterium
GCTGGGCGACGACTGCGTCGTCGAGGCCGGCACGTACATCACGGCCGGCGCCAAGCTCGGGCTGCCCGACGGAAGCACGGTCAAGGCCGCTGCCCTCTCCGGTCAGGACGGCCTGCAGTTCTGGCGCAACAGCGTCACCGGGGCGCTGGAGGTACGGCCCCGCAGCGGCGCGGCGTTCACGCTCAACGACGCATTGCACTCCAACGTCTGACCTTGATGGCCTCGAGAACTCGCAGCGGTGTGGTCTACACCGTCATCGTGGTGGTAGCCGCCCTGGTCGCTGCCGTGGTCATCGGCCTGCTGTGGAACAGGGCCAAGTCGCACTTCACGGCCGATCAATGCACGTTCGGCTCCTACCAGCTCGATCCGGAGCAGACGGCAATCGCGTCGACGATGGTCGGCGTCGTCACCACTCGCTCGCTTCCGGAACGCGCCGCCGTGCTGGTGCTGGCCGCCGGCATGCAGGAGAGCAAGCTGCGCAACCTGGCGCCGAACGCGGGCGACCGTGACTCGGTCGGAGTGCTGCAGCAGCGCCCGTCGCAGGGCTGGGGCACCCCGACCCAGCTCAACAACGTGCACTTCGCCACCGGAGCATTCCTCGACGCCCTGTTGAAGGTGAACAACTGGCAGACACTCGACCTGGCCGAGGCCGTTCAGGCGGTGCAGATCTCCGCGGACGGCAGCGCGTACGCGCAGCACGAGGCGGAGGCACAGGCCCTCGCCGATGCCCTCACCGGCAAGCGGCCGGCGGCGATCACCTGCTCGTTCCGGAAGCCGACGACTGTCGCGCCGGTCGCGACCGTGGCGGCACAGCTGCGCGCCGACCTGCCGGTGAACACGCCCACGGCCGCCGGCCTGACGGTGCGCGTGCCCGGAGCGGGGTGGCAGACGGCGGCGTGGCTCGTGGCCAACGCCAACCGGCTGGGCATCGACAACGTCGCCTACGACGGCAAGCAATGGAGCCGCGCCCACGGTTGGCAGGGCGGCACCGCCACGAAGTCAGCCGTCGTCGCGACGATGTATCACCCGTAAATGAGTCAGTGGCCTTCGCCCTGTACCCACGCAGGGCTCAGTGGCCTTCGCCCTGTGGCGGCAAGGCCTTGATGAAGCTCGGGTCGTGATCGGTCTTGCCCACCTTGGAGGCACCGCCCGGCGAGCCGAGCTCCTCGAAGAAGTCGACGTTGGCCTGGGTGTAGTCGCGCCACTTCTCCGGCAGGTCGTCCTCGTAGAAGATCGCCTCGACCGGGCAGACCGGTTCGCACGCGCCGCAGTCCACGCACTCGTCCGGATGGATGTACAGCATCCGGCTGCCTTCGTAGATGCAGTCGACCGGGCACTCCTCGATGCATGCCTTGTCGAGCACGTCCACGCAGGGCTCGGCGATCACGTATGTCACTGCGGTCCTCCGGGGCAAGTCGAATCTGTACGGCGCGCCTGTGGCGGGCTCTAGTATGCCGCTCGTGCTGGAGCCTAGTTGGGTCGGTAGGCGGGTCAGCGTCCGCCGTGTCGTGGATCGCACCGCGGAGGGGACCGTGCGCTTCGGCGACGTGGTGGGTGACCTGATCACCCTCGACGCCGAAACCGCCGTCATCGACGCGCGTAGCGGCCTCGTGGCGGTGCCGGTCGGGCACGTCGCGGCGGCCCGGGTCGCCCCTCCGTCCACGGCCGACGAGCTCGCCCTGGAGGCGGTCGTCGCGCTCGGCTGGCAGGCGGAGCAGACCGCGGAGCTGGGCGGTTGGCTGCTGCGCGCGACCCACGGCTTCACCGCGCGAGGCAACTCGGTCCTGCCGCTGCGCGCCGCCGGGCAGCCGCTGGACGACGCGCTGGAGGCCACCCGCGAGTGGTACGCCGACCGCGGGCTGCCGGTGCGGGTGCAGCTGCCCGTCGAGGCTCGCCGGCTGCTGGACGCCGAGCTGGCAGAGCGCGGCTGGACCGCGGAGTTCTCCACACACGTGCTCGCCGCCCGCCTCGACATGCTGCCGGCCGAGTCCGCCACGGCCGCTGCGCCGGTCCGGATCGCCGACGCCCCGGACGACGCCTGGCTCGGCAGGTACCGGGGCGGGGCGGCAGTCAGCGACGTGGCTCGAGCGCTGCTCACCCGGCACGATCGCGCCGGCTTCGCCTCCGTGACCCTTGACGGAGGGACGGTCGCGGTCGGCCGCGGCACCGTCGACGGCGAGTGGCTGGGCGTGACCGCGGTGGAGGTGGACGAGTCCGCGCGGCGGCAGGGGCTGGCCACCGAGGTGATGCGTGCGCTGTGGCGGTGGGGCGCCGCGCAGGGAGCCCGCCGCAGCCACGTGGAGGTCACCACCGACAACCACCCGGCCGTCGCGCTGTACCGGCAGCTGGGCTACTGGCCGCACCACGACTATCACTACCGCCGCGACCCGATCGGGGCGCAACCTTCGGCATCCTGAGGCGCCCAGACGTTGCCCATCCGGCCAGCTAGGCTTGACGACATGCCGCCCAAGCCGCCGGACAACAGCAAGTTGCTCGTCATCTCCTTCGACGACCCGCTGCGGGCACAGGAGTTCTTGCTGGCCACCGCACGCCTGCAGAAGAACAACGAGATCCAGCTGCACGACGCCGTGGTCATCCGCCGCGAGGAGGACGGCACGTCCCACGTCCGGGAGACCACGGATGTCACGCCCGGGCAGGCCGGCCTCGGCGCCGGGGTGTGGGGGTTGCTGCTCGGAACACTGTTCGGCGGCCCCATCGGCGGGCTGATCGTGGGGGCCGCGTCGGCCGGCGGCGGGGCGCTCTACGCCAAGCTGGTCGACACCGGCGTCAAGGACGCCACCGTCGCCCAGCTGCGCGAGGCCGTGCCGCCCGGACGCACCGCGCTGGCCCTGCTGGTCAGCCACGTGTCCGTCGCGGACCTGCAGCGCGAGCTCACCCGGTTCCCCAACGCCCAGCTCATCGAGACGGACCTCCCGCCGGCCGCCGTGAGCGCCGTCCAGGAGGCACTCCTCGAGGCGAACCGGCAGCCGTTCACCGGCTGACGCCGGTCTCGCGCCCTGTCTTCGGGGGCGGTATCGGCGGCGGCATCGGGGGCACCGACGCGCGGGCAGCGCCGGACACCACGACCGTGATCGTGCCGGCCATCGATCCACCGAGCAGCACGCCATAGCCCACCAGCTGCACGCCGACACTCCCCGCCGGGAGGATCACGTCGCCCTCCGGCCGCGGCATCAGCGCGATCACGCCGATGACGATCAGCCAGCTGAGGAACGGCAACAGCGCCGCGCCGGTGCGGTCGATCAGCGCCCGGCTCATCCGCGGCCCCGCGATGTTCGAGGCGATCGCCAACAGCACCGCGATCGGCACCAATGACGAACCCGCATAGAGCGGAACGAGCAGCA
>JAVHVL010000620.1:0-2955 GCA_032160565.1 Pseudonocardiales bacterium
TTGCCGGCCGTCGGGCTGTGCCGTAGCCCGAGCGGCAGTAGCCCGCGCACCTCGTCCAGGAGTCCGGCGGCCATCATCCGCTCCACCCGCTGCTCGACCCGCTCGTCCAGGTCGGCCCTGTCCAGCCCGATCTGCACGCAGTCGTACACCGATTCGAAGGCGGGCATCGTCGCGGTGAACGGCCGGCCGGTCAGCTCGATGACCTCCAGTGCGCGCACGATCCGCCGGCCGTTCGTGGGCAGGATCGCCGACGCGGCGGCCGGGTCGAGCGCAGCGAGGCGGGTGTGCAGGTGCCCAGGACCGCCCGCGGCCAGCTCGCCGTACAGCCGGGCCCGGATCTCCGGCGACTCGCCGGGGAATTCCAGGCGGTCCAGCGCGCCGCGCAGGTACAGCCCGGAGCCGCCGACGAGGATGGGCACCCGCCCGCGAGCGAGGATGTCCGCGATCTGCTCACGCGCCATCGCCTGGTACTCCGCGACCGCGGCCGACTTGTCGATGGCCCAGACGTCCAGCAGATGGTGCGGTATGCCGCCACGCTCATCCGGCGGGACTTTCGCGGTGCCGATGTCCATGCCGGCGTAGAGCTGCATCGAGTCGGCGTTGATGATCTCGCCGCCGACCCCCTGCGCGAGCGCGACTGCCAGCTCGGACTTGCCGGTGGCGGTCGGACCGACGACGGCGAACACCTGCGGCTCAGGCACCGGCGGTCCACGCGGCGACGAAGTACCCGACGCCGTACGGGTCATCGTGGTAGAGCAGCTCGGCGGTGTAGTCGCCGCTGTCCAGAAGGCGGCCGGCGGCGCGCCAGGCAGGGACGCCCGCGGCGAGCAACTCGGCCCCGAGCTGCGGATCCAGCGCCTCGAGGGCGGCGGAATCACCGTCGCGCAGTGCCGCGAGCACCGCTTCGTCGAAGGGCGCGGCGCGCTCGTCGAGGTAGCCGGGCGCGCGGGTGCTGCGGCGCGCGCTGCCGTCCCCCATCACGAGCAGCGCGATGTCCTCCGTCTCGGCGAGCGTCAGCAGCCCCAGCCCGGCTCGGCTGCCCGCGAAGTCCGGACCGACGGAGAAGCCGCGCGCCCCGCTGCGTGGACCCAGCGACTCCCGCACCAGCCATGCCGCGACGGTGAGTGACGCGGGCAGGTCGAGCGCGCCGCCGCAAGTCGGCGCACCGAGGTGCAGCTCCAGCGGCACGCCGAATCCGGCCAGCGAGCCCCGCGACAGCGGCGAATGAACGCGGGACGTCTGGCCCGAGCCGATGACGACGAGCTGACGCGAATCCGCGACGACGCGCCCGATCGCGGTTGCGCATGCGGCGCGCACCGCGTCCAGCTCCGGTGCCGCGCCCCCGGAGAGGGCGGGCACGAGCGCCGGCGCCTGCGGGCAGAACGCGGCACCTGAGATCACTCGGGAAGGCTAACCGCCACCGCACGTCTCGGCCGCATCGTGTCTAATGCTCTCTCATGGGGTCGGAGTGGGGACGCATCGATGCCGACGGCACCGTCTACGTCAGGACAGCCGAGGGCGAGCGCGAGATCGGTTCGTGGCAGGCGGGCGACACCGAGGCCGGGCTGGCGTTCTACACGCGGCGCTTCGAGGACCTCGAGACCGAGGTGACCCTGCTCGAGAAGCGGCTCGAATCCGGCGCGGGCGACCCGACCTCCACCCGTACCCACGTCACCGAGCTGATGGAGCGGATCCCGACCGTTGCCGCCATCGGTGACCTGGCCTCGCTGCAGGAGCGGCTGGCCAAGCTGCTCACCGCCGTGGAGGAGAAGGCGGGGGCCAACGCCGCGGCGCGGGAGCAGGCGCGCGCTGAGGCAATCGCGGCGAAGGAAGCGCTCGCTGCCGAGGCGGAGAAGATCGCCGAATCGGCGACGTCCTGGAAGAGCTCCGGCGACCGGCTGCGCGCCATCGTCGACGAGTGGAAGCAGATCAAGGGCATCGACCGCAAGACCGACGACGCGCTGTGGAAGCGCTTCGCCGCGGCGCGCGACGCGTTCGGCCGTCGGCGGGGCCAGCACTTCGCCGAGCTGGACGCCGAGCGCGGGACCGCCAAGCAGGCGAAGGAGAAGCTCGTCGCCCAGGCCGAGGAGCTGTCCAGCTCGTCGGACTGGAAGGAGACCGCCGCCGCGATGCGCGAGTTGATGACCGAGTGGAAGGCGGCACCGCGGGCTTCCCGGGAGGTCGAGGACGCGCTGTGGGCGCGGTTCCGCGCCGCGCAGGACGCGTTCTTCGCCCGCCGCTCCGGGGTCTTCGCCGAGCGTGACGCCGAGCAGGTGGAGAACCAGGCGAAGAAGGAGGCGATCATCGCGCAGGCCGTGGCGCTGAACCTGGACGACCCGAAGTCGGCGCAGGCGGCGCTGCGCGAGCTGCAAGCAAAGTTCGACGCCGTCGGACACGTGCCGCGGGACGCGATCCGGCGCATCGACGAGCAGATGCGGGCGGCGGAGCAGCGGGTCCGCGATGCCGTCGACGCCGAGTGGCGTCAGGGCAGCGTGGAGTCCAGCCCGTTCCTGGCCGCGCTGCGTGAGCGGCTGGCCGAGGCGGAGGCAAAGCTGGAGCGGGCCCGCAAGTCCGGCGACGCCGCCCGTATCGCCAAGGCCGAGGCTGAGGTCGCGCAGCGCCGCTCGCTCATCCCGGACTGACCCTCCCCCGCGCGCGGCGAGTGACGGATCCGCGCGGTGAGTGACGGGCGAAATGCCGTCTCTGATCTTGCCGATCCGTCACTCGACGGGGCGGGGGCCGATCGTCAGCAGCGGCTTCGGAGCCGCGTGCGTGGCTGCTTCTGCACCGTGCCAGCGGCGGTGGACCTTGACACCCGCATCGGCGACCAGGTGGTGCGGCGCGGCATACGTGACGGTCGAGGTGACGACGTCACCTGGCGGGACATCCAGCCCGCCGGTGGCCACGTGTACCAGCCGGCCGTGGCGGGGCGGGGCGGGCACCCGCCCAGTGGGG
>JAVHVL010000622.1:0-6783 GCA_032160565.1 Pseudonocardiales bacterium
CTGGCTGGGTCGGCGTTCCTGGCTGGGTCGGCGTTCCTGGCTGGGTCATGGCTTCACTCGCATCGTCGGACCACGCGCACGTTTCGGCATGCGTGGCATCGACATCTATGTCGGTGCACCTTCAGCGTGCGCGGCGTTTCCTCGACGGGGCTGTGCTGAACGTGGGAGTTACCCGTGGATAGTCAGCTAGCAGCCGGATCGCCTAACTGATCGGTGGCGGATCTTCTCAGGGCGCGGGGGTGCGCCAGCGCAGCTCCGTCCCGCCGCGCGGCCGCACCGGGGTGAGGCTGAGCGTGCCGCCGCGCTGCTCGGCTCGGCGACGGAGGTCGGACAGGTCGCTGGACCGGAGCGGTTCCTGGTTCTCGACGCCGTCGTCGGAGACGACCACGGTGACCTGCCCGGCCGGACCGGCGCTGACCGAGATGTCGACGCGCGTGGCCTTGGCGTGGCCCACCACACTGCGCAAGGCCTCCTGCAGGCAGGCGGTCATGTCGTCGGCCAGCGAATCGCCGATCGTGTCGATCGGGCCGTCGAAATGCAGCGACGGGTCGAAACCGAGCAGCGGGGTGAGGTCCGCGACAACCGCCAGGAGCCGATCGCGCAGGGAGGGAGGCTGGGCACGGGCTTGCAGCGCGAAGACGCTCCTGCGGATCTGCCGGATCGTGTCGTCGAGATGGTCGACGGTGTATGCGAGCCGCTGCGCCACCGCAGGGGATTCCGTCTGGGCAAGGACCAATTGCAGTGACATCCCGGCGGTGAAGATCCGTTCGATGACGTCGTCGTTCAGGTCGCGTGCGATCCGGTCCCGGTCCTCCAGCAGGGCGACGCGATTCCGGTCGGCGCGGGCATCGCTGATCTCCATGGCCAGCGCGGCGTGATTGGCGAACGCCGCGGCTGTTTCGAGGTCGGCGGTGGTGAACACCGCCCGCCCAGCCATACGTCCCAGGCACAAGGTGCCGCGAACTCGGTGCATACCCGCAAGCGGAAGCATCATGCTCGGCCCGAGATAGAACGGCGAAATCACCGGCGCCGCGTCGTTCTCCGCCGCGAGGTCGCCGATCAGCCTGGGCTCGCCGTCTGCGATCACTCGGCCGGACAGTGCCGATGCGGCAGGGAACTCGATACCGACCAGGGCGGTTTCCGCGTCCAAGCCGGTAGCCACCTCCACCCGGACCCGTTGGCCGTCACCGACGGGCACGACGACGGTGACGAGGTCGGCATCGGCGATCTCCGCCGCGGCGGACGCGACCAGCGACAGCGGGTCCGCGACGTCGCCGGTCAGCAGGTGGCGGGTGATCTCGGTCGAGGCCTGCATCCACCGCTTGGCGCGGCGCGCGTCGGCGAGTCGGCGCGCGTTGTCGATGGCCCCGCCTGCGGCGGTGGCCATCGCCGCGAGGAGGTCTTCGTCCTTGTCGCTGAATTCGCCGTCCTCGTGCTCGGCCAGATACAGGATCGCGATCGTCTCGTCACGGACCCGAACGGGTACGCCGAGGAACGTGCTCATGGGCGGGTGGTGCTCGGGGAATCCGTACGAGCGCGGATCGCTTGCGACGTCGGCCAGCCGGACCGGCGCATTCCCGGCGATGAGCGCGGCGAAAACTCCCTGGCTGTGCGGAAGAACACCGATCCGGGCGACATCCTCCGGGGTGAGCCCGACCAGGCTCAACTCCTCCAGGTCGCGATCGGCGCCAAGTAGCCCCAGGGACCCGTAGCGCGCCCCGATGAGCATGCACGCGATCTTCACGATGCGGCGCAACACCACGGGCAGCGGCAGCTCACCGGCAGCGAATTGACTGCCGGCCAGCATGCCGCGCAACCAGTCATCGGCCATCACGGACTCGGTCGGGACCCATTCGACAGGCCGAGCGGCGCGCTCACGGCCGTCTCGCTGCGAAGCGTCCACCGGCTCACCCCCATGCCAGCCCAGCCCGGCCAGTGTGCCACCGCCAGCACGGTTCGGCGAGGCGAGACGAGCGGCTACTCGGCGTGCGCGGCGCCACTCAGCCAGAGGGGGCGGGGCATCATGCTGAGCAGCACCGGGCCGACCCGGAGACGTGTTGACCTCGCCGTCTGTCCGGCTCGCGGCACGCGGACGTGCCCGAGCCGAGGGCGATTGACCCGACAAACGGCAAGGAGCGGACATATGGATCGGCCGAACCGTAGGTGGCTGGTAAGTGAACAGATCAGCACATAAGACCCTAGATCCGAAACACACGTAGCTTTCCGACAAGAACGACCAGTCGTTCACCCGCGGGACAGACTCTGGCAACCCGCCGCCGATGAGGTCAATGCGTCCACCCGTACCTCAGAAAGGTGTGCAATGCCTCGAGTAGCGACGCGATGGCGCGTGGCGTGTGGCGCCACGGCGGTGATCGCAGGCCTGGCCGCGGTCACCGGCCTCAGCGCCTCACCCTCAGCCGCCGCCCCATCCCCGCAGGCCGCGACGCCGATCAAGCACCTGGTCGTCATCTTCGGCGAGAACATCTCCTTCGATCACTACTTCGCCACGTATCCGAACGCGGCGAACACCGACGGCTCCACGTTCAGCCCCAAGGCAGGCACCCCCGCGGCGAACGGCCTGTCCGGCAGCCTGCTCACTGCGAATCCCAACGGCGTCAACCCGCGTCGTTACAGCGCGTCGTCGACCGGTGACGTGCTCACCTGCGACCAGGACCACAACTACTCCGACGAGCAGAAGGCCTTCAACGGCGGCGCGATGGACCGCTTCCCGCAGACCGTCGGCACGCAAAGCGGAACGTCTCCGACGGGCGCACCGTGCGTCGCCGGCGACGTCATGAACTACTACGACGGCAACACCACCACCGCGCTGTGGAACTACGCGCAGCAGTACGCGATGAGCGACAACTCCTTCAGCACGACGTTCGGCCCCTCCTCGCCCGGCGCGGTCAACCTTGTGTCCGGCAACACCGGCGGCGTCGACATGGCCCACACGGCCAACAACCCGTCGATCGCGACCGCGGCCAAGCCGAACGCCGACATCACCCCGGACGGCCAGGGTGGCTACTCGCTCACCAGCGACGCCCAGCCGTACTGGGACGACTGCTCGACGCGCGACGCAGTGGCAATGTCCGGAGCCAACATCGGCGACAAGCTGAATGCCGCAGGCGTGTCATGGGGCTGGTTCGAGGGCGGCTTCCGGCCGACCACCAGCTTCACCGACGCGGCCACGGCTACGGGAAACAGCGGGCAGGCCACGTCGACGTTCATCCCGAACGAGTTCAAGAACGCGGGCTTCAGCAACTCGGTCCCGCACTCCTCCAACCAGGGGATCTGCAACGCCGTGACCCCGGTCGGCTCGGGCCTCGGCGCGCCGCTGGCGACGGGCACCGGGCAGTACGGCTGGAAGGACGACTACATCCCGCACCACGAGCCGTTCCAGTACTACGCCTCGACGGCGAACCCGCACCACGTCACGCTGCCGACCACCCAGAACGGCACTGTGCCGGTCTCGGCGCTGAAGACCATCGGCACCGACACACAGCACTACGTGAACGGCCAGCCGCAGTTCGACACGCCGAACCACCAGTACGACATGACCGACTTCAGCCAACTGGTGTCGGGTATCGGTGCCGGTGACCTGTCGCCCTCCGCGCTTCCGGCGGTGAGCTTCCTGAAGGCCCCCGGTTTCCAGGACGGGCACGCGGCGTACTCCGACCCGATCGACGAGCAGCGCTTCGTCGTCGACCAGATCAACGCGCTGCAGAAGACCCCGGACTGGAAGAGCACCGCGGTCGTCGTCGCCTTCGACGACTCAGACGGCTGGTACGACCACGTGTTCAGTGGCGTGAGCAACCCGTCCAACACAGTTGCCGACGCGCTCACCGGCACCGGGATGTGCGGCACCGGTACACCGGTCGCGGGGCAGCAGGGGCGCTGTGGCTTCGGCCCTCGCCAGCCACTGCTGGTCGTGTCGCCGTGGTCGAAGCAGAACTACGTCGACCACACGCTCACCGACCAGTCCTCGATCACCCGCTTCGTCGAGGACAACTGGGGGCTGTCGCGGATCCCGGGGAGCAGGGACGCGAAGGCGGGCAGCCTCAACGGGATGTTCGACTTCGCGGCCAAGAACGGGACTGGCAACGCGTACGGCAACGCGCCGAACGCGACGCCGTTCCTGCTCGACGCGGCGACGGGCAAACTGATGAGCTGACGATCTGTCAGATGCGCGTGCTGGGGCCGGGACGAATGCGTCCCGGCCTCACTGCGTGTCTCAGCGCGCCGCGAGAACCTCCGCACGGGTGGGTGGATCGGCGCCGGCTCGCTGGCAGGTCAGCCCGGCCGTCGTGGTCGCGTAGTCCAGGACGGCGGCGAGATCGAGCTCATCGGAGCGCAGGCCGTCGCGGAGCTGCTCGGCGGACGTCACCCGCCGCTCGGCCAGGCCGGCGAGCAGGCCGGCGGTGAATGCGTCGCCCGCACCGACCGTGTCCACCACCGAGATCGGGAACGCCGGCCTGGCCAGGATCTGCCCGCCACCGGCGTAGGCGGTCGCACCGTCGCCGCCCGAGGTGATCACGACCAGTGCGGGGCCGAGCAAGCTCCAACGCGCAGCGGCCTCGGCGACGCTCGCTCGGGGGTAGAGCCACTCGACATCCTCGGCGCTGGCCTTCACGACGTGCGTCAGCGCCACGTTGGCCTCGACGACGACCGCTGCTGCCCCCGGGGATTCCAGCAGCGCAGGGCGGACGTTCGGGTCATAGCTGATGAGGCAGATGCCGGCGGCGTGCACCTGTGCCTGTAACGCAAGGACGGCCTGCCCCGCAGGCGGGTACCAGCTGGCGATCGAGCCGATGTGCAGCACGCCCCTGTCCGGCGCCGAGGCAACGAGGTCGTCGGCGCGCCAATCCAGCCCGGCGGTCGCGTCGAGATAGAAGCCGTAGCTGGCTTGCCCGGACTCGTCCACACTGGCGATCGCGAGCGTCGTCGGCCGCTGCGACGCGACCCAGCGGCTGAGATCTACGCCGTTGTCCTCGGCGTGGCGGCGCAGGCGTTGCCCGAACTGGTCGGGGCCGGCGCCGGCCGTCAACGTGACGGGTATCCCCAGTCGGGCAAGACCGATCGCCACGTTGTACGGGCTACCGCCCGGCTCGGCGTTGTACGTGTCGGCACCGCGGCGCTGGATCAGGTCGACGAGCGCTTCGCCGACGACGGTGATCACGCCGGAAAGCCTAGCCGGGCACGGCGTGATCGTCCGTGTCGGCTCACGCTCCGACGGTTCCGTCGACACCCTCGCGGAGGAGGTCGGCGTGGCCGTTGTGCCGGGCGTATTCGTGGATCAGATGCAGCATCACCAGCCGCAGCGAGACGTCCTCGCCCCACGAGGTCTGATGGCCGGTGATATCCAGCGACGCCGCCTGCTGTTCGACGCGACGGGAATGCGCGACTTCGTTCTGCCAGGCCTCGAACGCCTCGGAGCGGGTGGCGCTGCTCGCATCGTAGGCAATCTGGAAGTCGCCCTCGGCCGACCACACGAGCGGGATGTCCTCGCCGTTGATCACCCGGCGGAACCAGGTCCGCTCGACCTCCGCCATGTGGCGCACCAACCCGAGCAGGGAAAGGGTCGACGGTGGCATCGATTGACGGCGCAGCTCTTCGTCCGACAGGCCGTCGCATTTCATCGCCAGCGTCGCGCGGTGATAATCGAGAAACGCGCGCAGCATCTCGCGCTCATCACCGATGAGGGGCGGCTCGATCCGTTCGGTGGTCAAATTGTGGTCCTTTCGGTGCTTGGTGGGAGAGGCAGGACACCGACAACGTAGAGTGCCTTGCATAGACGGCTACGAAGGAGCGAGAAAAGCATGGCTAAGCAGACGGTAGTTCGACTCATCGATGACCTCGACGGCTCTACGGCCACGACGACAGTTCGTTTCGGATGGGCCGGCAGCGATTACCAGATCGACCTGAGTGCGAAGAATGCGCGTGACTTCGAGTCCGCCATCGCTCCGTATCTCAAGGCGGCCACGCGGGTGACGGGTGCGCGCCGTAGTGGTTCGCGCCGGTCGGTAACCGCGGCAAAGCGGGTTGACCTCGCCGCGGTTCGCGAGTGGGCGTTGAGCAACGGCCACAAGGTCTCCAGTCGGGGGCGCGTGCCGAGCATCGTGCTCGACGCATATCACGCCGCGCAGCACGCCGTGTCAGACCTGACCGCCGCATCCGAGCCCGCGCGCCCCGCCGCCAAGGCAACGCGAGCCCGCAAGGCAGCACCGGCGGCAAAGGCGACCGCGCGCAAGCGACCGGCGAAGAAGGCGGCGCCGCGAAAGTCGACCGCGCGGCGGGCAACCCGGTAGGCACAGCTGGGATCAGCACGCACGCAGCGAGCGGATATGGCGCGCGAACGGAAATTTCGGATTCACTGACCAGTGCTCGCCTGCGTGCGGACTGTGCCAAGTCCTTCGCGCTGTGCTCGTCGCACTGGCGTTTGCGGCATCCGTGGACTTTGCGATCGACAAACCAGCGGGAAAGGCGCGACTCGAGCAATCGGTCTTCCGCTGTGGAATTCATCCGCGCCTGGCGCACGCGCCAGGTCCGGTCTTTCCCCGCTGTTGGCCGCTTCAGCGGCCGTAACCAGGCACTGGCGGGAAAGGTCCCGGGCGGCCTCTCAGGCGGGGCCACTAGCGTCGAGGTCATGACGAGTGCAGACCTCCTCAGCGACGCGTTCAGCCGCATCAGAGACGGCGTGCACCGCGCCGCCCGCGATCTGACACTCGACGCGTTGGCGCAGCGAGTGGCCCCCGACGCGAACACGATCGCCTGGCTGGTGTGGCA
>JAVHVL010000633.1:0-5132 GCA_032160565.1 Pseudonocardiales bacterium
CTCGCGGATGCGGTGGCGGACCTGAAGCTCGGCGAGCCGCTCGGTCTGGTAGTCGAGAGCGACCTGCAGGCGCTCGGTTACGTCGAGCGTGGAGAGCAGGTCGACCTTCTGCTCGAAGGTCAGGTCGGGCGCGTAGCCCGAGGTGTCGGCCAGGGCACCCGGCTCGGTGATCGAGCGGATGAAGTTGCCGATGCGGCCGTCGTCGCCGCGGAGCTCGAGCAGCTCCTCGACGATTGCGCGGTACTCGCGGACGAGATCGCGCGTGCGGCCGTCGACCGGCACATCGTCGGGATGCTCCTCGACCTCGACGAACAGGAGGCCTTGGGGATCGGTATGGGCGGCGCCGGCCACGCCGCGGGCCTCGCCTTCGAGGACTGCGCCCCGAACGCCGCCCGGCAGGCGGACGGTCTGGGCGACGCGGGCGATGGTGCCGACCTTTGCGAACTCGCCCTCGTGGACGGGGACGAGCAGGACGCGCTCCTCACCGTGGGTGTCCACGGGAAGGGTGACGTCCATCGTTGGGAAGACGACTGTTTCATTGAGGGGAATCAGAAGAAGCTTGTTCATGAGGCCACGAATCCTATCAGATGGTTGAGCAGTCAACAAGTGGTAGCCCACAGGAAATCTAAGTCAGAGACACTGAGGCTAGCTAAGCGCCTTACTACAAGGGGTCTGACCCCAATCAGTAAGTGACTGAGATCTTGGGCGGCAGATCGCGTCGGGGTTGCACGTTCAGCACTTGTGAAGCGCCGTGCTCTGGCCGTTTTTCTTGCCGCTTTCGTTCTTGCGCCCGCGTCCGCCGAGGCAGCCGACTGGCCGGCCTGGAAGGGCGAGCCGACCGGCATCTTCCGCACCGCGCGCTATGACGGAGGCGAGTGGATCTACACGAACGGGATCCAGCAGGCGCGCGGCGCGAACACCGACGGCCTGCACCGGACCGACTACTTCAAGGCGACCGATCCGCACGGCGACGACCCGCTGCACATCAACCGCGACCTCTACGGCGCGCTCACGTGGGACTTCTTCGGCGCCCACCGGATGGCGCACAACGGCGACTACCAGCTCCCGACCGACTCGAAGAAGTTCCCGGCCGGGAGCGCCGATCTGGCCGAGGTGCGCCTCGCGATCAAGGGGGATGAGCTCTTCATCCGCTTCCTGTGGAACTCGTTCCCGCGCCCGGACGCCCAGATCGCGACCCTGACGTTCGCCGGCCCGGATGCGCAGAACCCGTTCTGGCCGCGCAACGCGAAGCTGCACGGACCCTGGGACGAGGCCGTAACGGTCTGGGGAACCGGCGCGGTTCTGACACGCGCCAACGGTGGCGACAACACGCCGCTCGAGGTCCGCAGCGGCGACCACGTGACGGAGACGCGGGTGCCTCTGTCGGCACTCCCGCCCGGGATCTGGACGCTGCGCGGCGCCGCCGGCCTGACCGACCCGGCGAAGCCCGGCTGGTACTGGCAGGTGCCGGCCGGCCCGGCCGGTGACTCGCAGCCGGGAAGCGGCGGCCCGACCTCGCCGACCAACGCCTGGGACCTGCTGTTCGCCGACGACACGCCCTGGTCGTTCGACGAGAAGCACCAGGCCGACGATCTCGCCAATGCCGACGCGGCGACCGACACGGCCGCGGTCGACCCGGCCAGGCTGCGCAAGCCGGGCCGGAGCAGCGCGGCCGCGCCGCGTACCGGCGACATGACGCGCTTCTTCGCGAGCGGCTGGTCGAACGGCGACGGGGTGAACCGCTACCTCGGCCTGGACAACAGCGGTGGCCCGCCGCCGGCCGGCACGCCGACGCAGGGTTTCATGGAGACCTGGCAGTGGAGCGGCAAGCTCCAGCCGTACGGCATGCACGTGCCCGCCCGGTACGCGAGCTCGAAGGCGAAGTGGCCGTTGATCGTCTACCTGCACGGCTTCGCCGGCTCCTACGACGAGGCGTACTACGAACCCGCCGGCCTTGTCGCCGAGGCCGACCGCCAGGGCTACCTGGTCGCGAGCCCGCTCGAGCGCGGCGACTACTTCTACAAGGACCAGGGCGACATGGACGTGATGGAGGTGCTACGCGACGTGCAGCGCCACTACCGCATCGACCCGAGCCGGATCTACCTGATGGGCCACTCGATGGGCGGCTACGGGACCAACAACGTCGCCACCCACCACCCCGATCTCTTCGCAGCGGTCGCGCCGGCCGAGGGCACCGACTCGATCGACCTGGCCCCGAACCTGCGCAACGTGCCCTGGTTCGAGGTCAGCGCCGAGGAGGACCTGGACACCGGCGCGCAGAGCGCGAAGCAGATGTACGCGGCGCTCTCGGATCCAGGCTACGACGCGACGCTGCTGGTCTACGACCTCAAGATCCACGAGTACTCGTCGATCTACGACAACCTGCCGCAGCTGTTCCGCTTCTTTGGCCGCAACCGGCTGGCGCGCGACCCCGCGATCATCACGTTCACCCGGCCCGCCGGGCAGGACCGTCCCGAGCTCGGCCTTGTCTACGACCACGCGTACTGGGTCAGCGGGATCAAGGCTGTCGACCCGAAGGCGGCAGCGCCGGTGACGGTCACCAGCGATGCGATCGCCCACTCCGCCCCCGACCCTGCAGCGGCCCAGCGCACCACCCAGCTCGTGTACGACCCGAACGCTCCGACCAAGCGCTCGATCGCCGAGCTGTACACGACGACGCCGGCCGCCGGCCCCGACCTGCCGAAAGCGAACGTCCTCCACGTGACGGCGCGGAACGTGTCGGCGCTCACCGTCGACCTCACGCGCGCGCGCCTGCGCGAGGCGCGCTTGCGCATCGACGCGGATGTCGACCAGCCGGTGGCGCTGACGCTCCGCTCGAAGCGGGGCAGCCGTACCGTGCAGCTGTCCCCTCGCTAGACCGCGGCGGCGCGCGCGTGTGCGCCGAGCCACCCGGTCAGGTCTGCCAGCACCTGATCGCGCTCCGGCTCCTGGACCAGCTCGTGATAGAGGCCGTCGTAGCGCTTGATCGTCTTGTCCTCCGACGATGCCTTCTCGTACACCAGGTCGGCGGCGGCGGGGGGCACGAGCGTGTCGCCCGTGCCGACCATCACCAGCAGCGGCAGCGTCAGGCTCTGGATCGACTCCGGAAAGCGCCCGATCTCGGTGGCCAGCTCGTGAACGGTGCGGGCCGGAAGCTTGCCGTGGTAATTGAGCGGGTCGGCGTCGTAGGCAGCGACCACGGCCGGGTCGCGGCTGACCGTCGCGGAGTCGATCGGGAAGACACCGAGCTTGGGCGCGATCACCGACAGGAGGTGCCCGGCGATGCGCTGGGCCGGAGATGCCGCCTCGAGCGCCGCCAGGGGCGCCGACAGGATCAACGCATCGATCTCGTCCTGGCGACGCGTCGCAAATGCCAGCGAGATGCAGCCGCCCATCGAGTGCCCGAACAGGAGCGGCCGGCCGGAGCCCGGCTGCTCGCCGGCCGCGATATCGATGAGCGTGCCCACGTCGGCAACCGCATTGTCCATCCGGTCGATGACCGCGCGCGGGCCGTCGGACTTGCCGTGGCCGCGGTGGTCGAGCGCGTACACCGCGTAGCCGGCCGCGACGAGCTGCGACGCGGTCCAGTCGTAGCGGCCGCTGTGCTCGGAAGCGCCGTGCGCGAGAACGATGACCGCGCGCGGCTCGCCATGGGGCAGCCACGATTGCCAGTAGATGCGGACGCCGCCGGCGCCGGAGAACTCTGATCCACGGTGTTCCACGCGCGGGACCCTATCGCCGCGCGGCGTGGCCCAAGTGCATGGGCCCGGACTTCGGCGTCGATTGCGTGCGGCGGCCGAGCTGTAGGACCTGGCTGGTGACGAGCGGCGTCCAGCCGTCCTTGTCAAGCAGCGCGACACGCACGCGAGCCGGCCGCATGACCGCGAACGTCGCCTTCGACACGTAGTCAAGCCGGGTGCGCATGACGGGCCACCAGCCGAAGCGCTCGACCAGTTCCTGCTGGAGGACGATGCGTCCATAGGGGAGCGCGGGGGTGACGCTCACGGCGATTCCGCGCTTCGTCGCGCGCAGCACGATCTTGCGGTCGGACACCCGCAGGCGGCGCGACTCGCTGACACCCGCGGCCGTCGCGGCGCGGTAGTCCCCGGTCGCCGGCGCCGCGACCATCGTGCTCCACGACCCGTCGGCCGCGGCCGCGGCTGTTGCGATCGTCTCGAAGCTGTCGCCGGTCACGCGCTCGATGCGCACCGGCTCGGCCGGGTCGGCGGTGCGGCCGGCGAACTCGACCCTGTCTCCGAACGGGACGGGCGCTACCGGGAGTGGCCCGAGCGTCACGCGCCGAACGTCGACCTCGCCGGTCATGCCCTCGTGAACGATGCAGTGATACGAGTACGCGCCGACGTCGTCGAACTCACGTGAGAACGTGTCGCCGCCGAACAGGTTGCCGGAGGCGAAGGATCCGTCGTCGGCGGTGACGGTGTGGCGGCGCTCGCTGACGTTCGTCCATTCGGCCGTCTCGCCGGGGAGCAGGTCGATCTGTGCTGGGCCGAACTGCGAGAACTGGGCGTTGACGGCGACGGTGACCGCACCGGCCATGCCCGGGAACGCGAGCGCGCCCGCGGTGAGTAGAGCGGCGGCCGCGCGCCTCATCGCCTGGCCACCTGGTAAATGCCGATCATCCCGCGCATCATGTGGTCCTCCACGTGGCAGTGGTAGAGCCACGTGCCCGGGTCTTCCTCGCGCCAGCGGAAGCGGAAGCTCTCGGCGGGGCCGATCGACTGGGTGTCGCGGGAGATCCCGCCCGGGGTGAGCCAACGGTGCCCGTGCACGTGGAACGTGTGGTGATCGGACCCCATCGTCATGACGTCCCATTGGACGAGTTGGCCGACCGTTGACTTGAAGACCGGCGTATTGCCGACGAACGCGCGTCCGTCGATGGCCATGAACTTGCCGAACGGCGAGAACACGACCTGGAACTCGCGGTCGGGCGCCGGCTCGCGCCGGCCGAGGATCGAGAGCATCCCGAACATGCCGCCGTCGATCGAGTCGTGCATCGAGGGCGAGTGGTCGTGGTACGGCCACACGACGACCGAGTCACGCCCTGCTGTCAGTCGATAGGTCAAGTTGAGACAGAAATTCACGTCGACGGTCGGCCAGCTCGTCCAGTGGGA
>JAVHVL010000011.1:0-5138 GCA_032160565.1 Pseudonocardiales bacterium
GGACCGGTTGATGGAGCGTTACTCGCAATTCCTCGCGGCGTGAGGCACGGCTGACGCAAGCTCCTCGGCGATCTGGCAGAGTCCGGGCCATGTGACGGTTCGGCAAAGGTGGCGAACCGATCGTCGATCGCGGGAAGACTCGTCGATCGTGCTCCTGACGATCTCCACGACCCATCACCCGGCGACAGATCTCGGCTTTCTGCTGCACCAGCACCCCGGCCGCGTGCAGTCGCCCGAGGGTTCGCCATGATCCCGCAGCTCGAAGCGGGGCAGGACGGCAACTGGCCCTTCTGAAGCGAGGCCCGCCGTCTTCGGATGTTCGGGCCTGCTTCCGTATCGGATTCACCGCGCCCGCGTTCACGATCGTGGGGCGGCTCTGGACCTGGCTATCGGGCTACGGGCAGATCGTGAGGGCGCTGATCTTCCCGGCGGCCAGCGAGAAGTGGTGGTGCAGTACGACGGGGCTGCCGGGGAAGTCGCCGTCCAGCTTCACCTGCACGACGGCGGCGTTGTCAGGAAGCGTGGCGCCGAGGATCGTCCGGGTGAACGTGAAGGCGGCTGCCACACTCCCGTTCCACGTCCTTATGGCGTCGAGCCCGACATGGCTGCGGCCTTCGTCGTGCACGACCGCATCGGCTGTGAACAACTCGTCGAGGATCGCCCCGACCTGGTCCTTCGGAGTCGTCAGATAGCTGGACACGGGTGCCGGCAGAGCGGCGAGCGGAACGTGGGTCATGCGTCCTCCCGCTGAGATATGGGCACGGATATGGGCAAGGTGGACGATGCCACACCGAGTGCGCTTGCGCCCCGACGGCCGCGCCACGGGTTTGACGTCCACCAGGTGCAATGACCATTGCCGTGCAGAACCTGTGCGCCGCAGAATCGCTGCGTGAAGCCCGTGCCCTGGCTCGTCACCGTCGTCCGGCGGCCGGGCGACGAACTTGGGTCGATCTGGGAGCTGTCGCTGGTTCGCTGGCGTGCTGGCGCGCGGCCGGTGATGGCCGCCGCGGCCGGCCTGCTCTGCGTCGCCGGTGACGCTGCCGACACCAGCAGCCGGCTGCACCATCTCGCCGTTGCCGGCGGCGCGGTGACGGCGGCGTTGCCTGTGCGGATCGAACTGGCGCGGCTGGCCGGCTCGGCGTTCCTGCCCACCGCCGAGCTTCCCCTGCCGCTCGCGGTGATCCAGGTCGTGCTCGTGCTGGGCCTCGCCGAACTCGTCCTCGGCCGGTGCGCGACCGCGGCCGTCGCCATCACCGCTCACCTGGCCAGCACGCTATTCGCTCGCCTGCTCATCGGCGTGGGGACCGCCGCGGTGTTCGGCCTACCCGCCAGCCAAGCCGGTGTACTGGACACGGGACCCTCAGCAATGACCGCCGCCGTCGGGAGTTGGCTACTGCTGCGCACCCGCGCGTACTGGTGCCTTGGCATGCTCGGCGCCGCATTGACCATCGCCGCCATCCTGCAAGACAACATCGACGGGCGGGAACACCTCGCCGCGTTCGGATGCGGAGTGCTTGCCGCGCTCACTCTGGAAGCCAAGTCGCTACGTCGACTCAACGTCGCCCGAAGGCGCTCCGCCGCGGGCGGCGATCTCGTGGATCACCCGCGACCCGGCTCGGCGGGCCGTTAGGCAGCCGCTCGGGCACTACCGGGCGAGCCGCCGCCAGCCGCCCGCTCGGTTGTTGGCGATCACTGCCTGGAACAGGGCGAGCACTGCTGCCTGGTTGATGTCGTCGTCCTGGTAGATCTGGATTGCCCTGGCCGTTGCGTTGCCGTGTCCCTGGTTGATCACACCTTCCGGGTCGGGCACGGTCGGGTCGTAGACGAAGACGTTGACGTGGTCTCGTGTGCCGAGCAGGGCGCAGATGTTCCCGTCGAGCACGAAGTAGGGCTGGACCGACCGCTTGATGGTCTCCTCGACATCAGGGTCCGCCGCATGCGCGAGGTCGCGGATCCGCTGGCAGATCGACTGCTGCCACGGAGGCAGGCGTGCGATGTAGTCATCAACTCGCGGGTCGCGTGGCGCGTTCACGCCGCGACTGTAGCGAGTCCGCGCGCCGCGCTCGAGACGAGTAATTCTCGAGTAGCGAGGCAGCCTCAGACCAGCGGCGCGAGCACGGTCAGGCGCTCTCTGATCCGCTCGAGCAGGAGTGCGTTTCCGGACTGCGGCAGGCCGCCGCCGAGTAGCGCACTTGGGCGCGCTCACACCAGATCCGGGCCGCAGGCGGAGCACGATGACAAGCACTCGGTTGAAGGCGGCCTGGGTCTCGCTCGGGCTCACCCTGCTGCTTGTCTGCTCCGCTGCATGCTCGTCGTCCAAGCCGCGCGGCAACTCTTCGACTGCATCTGGGGAGGGGGCCGTCACCGGGCCGTCACCGGGACGTTGCATCGCGCGGGCGGCCCAGCGCCGGGAACCGACAACCCAGCCTCGGGTGAGGTGTACGCATTCACCACCGCCGGCCTCACAGGCACGCCAATCGCGAAGGTTAAGACCGGCTCGGACGGCAGCTTCAGTCTGAGCCTTCCGCCCGGCACGTACTACCTGGCCGCAACATCGCCCAGCCTCTCAATTGACCCTCCGCCCGTAACGCCGCCCTGTCGCGGCGACACACCCGCCGTCGTTTCGCGAGGCAGCACCTACCGGGTCGATGTCGTCTGCGAGATGAAATGACGCAGCTAAAAGCTTGCCGGGCCATACCCGAGGAGACGACCGGATTTGCCGCGTTTTGTGCTGCATTCGACAGTTTGGGACGCACTGGCCGTCATTCGGGCTGCGGCGTAGCGTCGCGCTCAGTCCCACCGAGATGCGCTCGGGCACGTCGGGTCTATCCGCAGATCGCGAGGCACGCTCATGACCTATGGCGTCGTTCACCAGTTCGACGGTGGCACCAAGGAGCAGTACGAAGCTTCGATTGCCGCTGTACATCCATCTGACGGTTCGTTGCCGAAAGGGCAGTTGTTCCATGCGGCAGGTCCGTCAGAGAGTGGCTGGACCATCGTGGCCGTACACGAGTCACAGAGCAGCTGGGAGAACTTCCGCGACTCCATCCTGATGCCCCGCATGCAACAGGGCATCGCGGGAGGCTTCTCGTCCCCGCCGCGGGAGACCGGCTTCGAAATCGTCAATGAGGTTCGCGCCTGACACGGCCCCGGCCGGCGCCAACTGCAGTTCCCGCTGCCGCAATCAATGACGCTCTCGTGAGCGCATTACCGGGCTAGACCAGCGAGAGAAGCGCGCTGTGGCTGTGGTCGATCCGTGCTTGATTCGGTCTGTTGACCCCCGGCGGGGCGGGGCGCCGCGACGGGTCTGCGCCGCATCGAAACCATGCATCGCGGGAGCCGTCCTTCTCGTGCCGGCCTCCTACTCGTTGCGTGCTGGCACCCTCGACACGCGGGCTGCTAGCGCGGGAACCTATTGGGCATCAGAGCACTCCGTCGGACGCCTTGACTAGCGTCGGGACGTCGTGGCTCCTCGAAGGGACTAAGCCATGACCATCTCCGTGACGACCGGAGGTCGCGTGTTCACCGCTGCGCTTGTGGCGCTCGCGGTGGTCGCGACCGCCGCGCCTGCCGACGCGCAAGCACAGCAGGGACCGCTCACCCGGGTTGTCGACACGTTCAGCGACCCGTTCAGTGGAGCTTTCGACTGTAACGGCTTCTCAGCCGTGTACGCAGGCCACGACCACGGAACAGTCTCGACCTGGTTCACCGCGAGGGGTGACCCGGTTCGACAGCAGGGAAAGATCTCCGCGACCGAGACGGACACGAACACCACCAGCGGCGCGAGTGTCATCGTCAAGACCCAGCTCAATGTTCACGTCGACTACGCGGCCGACACTCAGACCATCACCGGAATCCGGAACTTGTCCACCGTGCCCGGCCGAGGTGTCCAGAGCGTCGGTCGGCTCGAGGTGACAGCCTCCGCAGCCCAGTTCATCTCGGTGCACGGACCCGCTGACGATGTCAACCTTGGCGGCGGCTTCTGCGAGGCCCTCGCCGGTTGAGGCTCACCGCCGACGTCAGGATGGCACCCGCTCCTCAGACTCTTGGGCGCAAGCCCGCGGAGTCCTTCGCAGCCAGGGCTGGTCTGACTCATCAACCCTCGCAGACCTGATCGCCGTCCGTCGGCGGAAACGTCCGCTCATCAGCGATGAGGCGCGACTCGACATGCCAAGGCGGTGGAGTCACCCCGAGTTCAGCGGCGAGGGATGTGTCGGTTCGTAGACCCGAAGCGCCCCGCCCCCAGGGAGGGTGAGCTCGGTGACTGACCCCCAGCGTTCGGTTCGCAGTTCCGAGCAGACGACGCCGTGTTCAGACATTTGTGCAATGAACGCCTTGATGTCATCGCACGTCAGAAACAGTTCGTGCGGGCCGTTGGCCTCAGCCGGGTGTACGGCTAGCTCGGCTGGTGGCAGAGCGAAGATCAACCAATCGTGTCCGGCGTCGACGAACGGATACTCGAGCACGTCGCGGAAGAAGGCCCGGTCTGCCTCAGCGTCGCTACTGTAGAGGACTACGTGCGCCCCGCGAATCATGTTCTGACTCTAGATCGCCGCCGGGCCTGGCGCGCCTCGGCCCTACAACCCGTGACGCCACCGTTTCACCACGGCGACCGCGCGCGCACAAAACCGGATGTGCCGCATCTGGTGCGCAGATGCCGAGTTGAGTGCGCCGTGTGCGCCCCGCACCTTCCGTGATCAACAGTCGGTTTCGGTCGTTCTGGCAGCCGAACTGTGCTGTTGATCAACGGTCATCCTCGTTCGGCCGACACACTCATGTCTGCCGCTGATCGAGCGAGGCGTGCAACATGAACGCGGGGCAAGGGATATGCGTCTAACGGAGGTGAACCCGGCGCGAACGGCCGCCGCCTGCCTTGCGGTGCAACCGTGGCCACAGGCTGCACTGGGGGCCACCATCCGACCCACAAGCCCACAAGGCCCGACCTGACGGTTCACCTCGGCCGCCGTCGCCCGCGTTGACCTCCGATGCGACATTCCCTAGCCCGAACCGCCTGCGCGCAACCCTGCGCTGGCAGGTCTGCAGACCGCGGAGGAGTTCGAGGCGTGGGTCCGCCCGCATTGGGGGGCGATGGCACGGCTTGCCGCTCGGCTGGCTCCGGTCGAGTGGGAGGACGTGCT
>JAVHVL010000070.1:0-4930 GCA_032160565.1 Pseudonocardiales bacterium
CGTCGAGGAACCGGCCGTGCACGCCGCGCGCCTTGAGCACCACGGGACGCTCGACCGACACGCGGACATCTGCGCGGTAGGCCGCGTCCACGTCGCTGCCGACCATCAGCTCGGCGAGCTGCTGAGCGTCGAGCCCGGCGGTCGGGCGGGTGGTGATGACCTTGCCGCCGCGCAGGACGGTGACGCGATCGGCGATGCGGAACACCTCGTCGAGGCGGTGTGAGACGTACAGGATGCTCGTCCCGCGGCTGCGGACCCGCTCGACGATCTCGAGCAGGCGTTCGACGTCGTGCGGCGGGAGCACTGCGGTGGGTTCGTCCAGGACGAGCACGCCCGGGCCGCCCTCCCAGCCGGCGAGTGCCGAAGCGATGGCGACGATGGTGCGCTGCACGGGGGTGGCTTCCGACAGCGGTCGCGACATGTCGAGGTCGAGATCGAACCGGGCGAGCAGTGATCTCGTGAGCTCGGCCTGCGCCCGCCACCTGACGCGGTGGACGGGATCGAGCAGGAACTCGCCGCGCAGCGCGAGGTTGTCGACGGCGTTCAGTTCGAGGAACAGTCCAAGATCCTGATGGACGAAGCGCAGCCGGTGGTGGCGCGCGTCCGTCACGTCGGTGACGTCGAACTCGTCGCCGTTGAGCCACACGTAGGTGCCGGGATCGGCTTGGTGATAGCCGGCCAGCACCTTGATCAGCGTCGATTTTCCGGACCCGTTCTGCCCGACCAGCGCGTGGATCTCACCAGCGGCCACGTGCATCGACACGTCGTCGAGAGCCTTGGTTCCCGGGAAGGTCTTCGACATGTGCTCGATGCGCAACACGCTCGTGCCCGAAGGGCTGGACCACTCTGGCTGTGCGTCGGCGTGCTCATCGGTCAGGGCGAGCACGGCGGGCTCATCCGCCACGGTTGGTCTCCCCTCGTCGTGCGCCGGTGCACCGAGCGTCGGCGTCAATCACACATAATCATATGCATGATTTGCGACACGTCAAGGCTGAATGTCCGACCCGGCACAGGGCGACGAAACGGTCAGTCGAAGTGGATCACGCTGCGCGCGCCGTCCGATCCGTCGAGCTCCTCGAGGCCCCGCGTGACGTCCTCGAGGCCGATGACCTCGGAGATCAGCTCGTCGAGCATGAGCTGCCCGCGCAGGTACATCGTGCTGTATAGGGGAACGTCCACCCGGAAGTTGGCCGACCCCAGCCGGCTGCCCCGCACGGACTTCTCCAGCGCCATGATCGCGACCGCGGGAAGCGTCACGGTCTCTCCCGGACGGGCCACGCCGACGACCGTCGTCGTCCCGCGCACGCCGGTCATCGCGAAGCCCTGCTCGATCGTCCGGCCCAGACCGACGACCTCGAGAGCGTGATCGACTCCCCCGTCGCTCAGGCTCAGGACGGCTTCGATCGGATCGTCGGCCGACGCGTCGACGACGTCGGTCGCTCCGAACGCACGGGCCCGGTCGAGCTTCGCGGCGTTGAGGTCGACGGCGATGATCTGCGACGCTCCGACGAGTCGGGCGCCCTGTATCGCGTTGAGGCCGACGCCGCCGCAGCCGATGACCACGACGGACTCGCCGGCCCGCACATTCGCGCGGTGGCGCACCGCCCCGATGCCGGTCAGGACGGCGCAGCCGAGCAGGGCGCCCTTGTCGAGCGGCATCTCGTCGGGCAGCCGGACGAGCGCGCGCTCGGAGACAAGCATGTGCGTCGCGAATCCGCCGAGTCCGACGAACGCGTGCACCTCTGCTCCGCCGTGGGTCAGTCGAGCACCACCGCCGGTTCGGGTGAGGCCCTTGTCGGCGCAGTGTTGGGTCAACCCGCGCAGGCACCAGCGGCACATCCCGCAGTACGCCGACGCGGCGCCGACCACATGATCACCGGGCGCGAACGCGCGCACCTGCGAACCGACCTGCTCGACGACTCCGGACGCCTCGTGGCCCAGCACGAGCGGCAGTGGACGGTCTTGGGTGCCGAGGTGCACCGACCGGTCGGAGTGGCAGATTCCCGACGCGACGACGCGGACGAGCACCTCGTCCGGCGCGACGTCGCTCAGCTCGACCTCGGTCTCGACGAGCGGGTCGCCGAACTTCTCCAGAACTGCCGCGCGCATCAGTCGAGCTCCTTGGACGTCTGGTCGGGTAGATCACGCCACGTCACGACGGCGTCCAGCGCCTCTACGACGGCGCCGTCGACGCGCAGCGGGTTCACCTCGAGCGACTCGAGGTCATCGCCGAGGGCGACGGCCAGCTCGGCCAGGCGCAGCACGGCGTTGCACACCGCATCGAGGTCGGCGGGCGGCCCGCCGCGTACGCCGTAGAGCACCGCGGCCGCTCGCAGCGAGGTGACCAGCGTCCGGACGCGATCGAGCGACACTGGTAGCGCCGCGAGCGCGGCGTCGTGCAGTACCTCGGCGAACACGCCGCCGAGCGCGACGGCGAGCATCAGGCCCCACTGCGGATCACGCACCACACCGGCGAGCAACTCGACGCCGCCGGTGCGCATCGGCGTCACCAGCACGCCGTCGACCGATGCTCCCGGCACCTGGCGAGCCGCGGCGGTCACGGCATCGAACGCCTCGCGAACCGCGTCCGCACCGGTCACGTTGAGCAGGACTCCGCCGATGTCCGTCTTGTGCAGGATCTGCGGCGAGACCAGCTTGATCGCGACCGGACCGCCGATCCGGTCCGCTGCCGCGACTGCTTCGTCGGCCGTCCGGGCAAGGATCGCCGGGATCACCGGTAGGCCCGCCGCGGCGAGCAGCTCGCGCGCGCGGTGCTCGGACCACACGCCACGACGTTCGGCTGCATTCGGCACCGGCACGTCGGCCGGGACGGCCGGAACGGCGTAGCGCTGCTCCGACCACCACGCGACGTGCTGCAACGCTGACACCGCATGCCCGAGCCCGCAGATCGCGTACGAGATGCCACCGAGTTCCATGGACGTACGGGTGACGTCAGTGATCGGTTGCATCACCTGATTGACGAACAGGACGGGGACGGGCGACTCGGCCGCGCCCTTGCCGATGGCGTCGACGAACTGCTGCCCCGAGAACGGTTGCTCGTGCGGCTGCCAGGGCAACTTGTTCACCGCGAGCACCGCACCGATCGAGGGGTCGGCACCGATCACCGCGATGCAGGCAGTGGCCAGGGTCGGGTCGATCACCGCAGCGCCGGTGGTGTCGAGCGGGTTCTGCACGGTGCCGTACGCGGGCATCACCTCGGCGAGCGAGGCCTGTGCCGCTGCGCCAAGTTCGGGCAGCGACATGCCGACGTCCTCGGCCAGGTCGGCGATGATGTCGCACGCGCCGCCCGAGATCGACACGACGCCGACGCCCGGCCGGGTGAGCCTGCCGAGATGGGCAGCCGTCCCCGCCGTGATCAGCATGTCTTCGATGGTGTCGACGCGGATGATGCCGAGATCGCGAAAGACCGCGTCGACGGTCGCGTCGTCTCCGACGAACGCTCCGGTGTGGGCTGCCGCGGTGCGTGCTGCTAGCTCGCTGCGCCCTGCCTTGAGGACGACGACGGCCTTGCCGGCGGCGAGCGCGCGAGCGGCTGCGTGCCGGAACACTGCAGGATCGCGAGTGGTCTCCATGAAGATCGCGACGACCCGCGTCTGCTCGTCGTCGACGAGGAAGTCCAAGGTGTGCCCGGCGGTGATCATGGCTTCGTTGCCCAGCGTCACCAGGTAGCTCAGCTCGACGCCTGCCATGTTGGCGAACTCGAGCATCGCGCTGGAGCTCGCGCCGCTCTGCGACAACAGCGCGACGTGCCCGCATCCGGTCGGCAGGTTCGGGATCGGCGTGACCGCAACGTGGTCGACGAAGTTGGCGAAGCCGAGCATGTTCGGACCGAGGACGAGCATGCCCAACTGCTCGGCGCGCGCGACGAGTTGGCGTTGTGCCTCGACACCGTCAGCACCGGCCTCGGCGTATCCCGAGCTCATGACCACCGCGTTGCGGATGCCTGCCGCAGCGGCTTCGTCGAGCACGTCCAGGGTCGCGGCTTGCGGAACCATCGTGAACGCAAGGTCGATCTGCTCGTCGATGTCGGCGAGGCTCGCGACAGTCGCCCGGCCGTGCGCGCTCGGGTTGCGTGGGTTGACCAGGTGCATGCGGTCGCCGAAGCCGAACTGGTCGAGGTTCTCGACGACGAGGTGGGAGAAGTAGGACTTGTCGGTCGCGCCGATGATCGCGATTCGGCGCGGGCGGAACAGGCTGCTCAGCTGCTCGGCGCTTGTCACGACGCGGCCGCCACGAGCCCGGACGTCGCCACGACGATCCGCGACGCGGCGTCGGCCGCGGCGGCGACCGGACCGGTGAACCGCAGGAATCCGTGGCCGAGCGAACCGAAGTCCAGCAGGTTCACCGGGACGCGAGCGCGGCTGAGCCCCTCGGCGTACGCGACGCCCTCGTCGTAGAGCGGGTCGTGGCCGGCGACTGCGATCACCGCGGGTGGCAAACCCATCAGCGAGTGGGCGCGAAGGGGCGAGCAGCGCGGCGAGTCGCGATCAGCCGGGTTCGGTGCGTACCGGTCGAGGAACCAGCTCATGTCGTCGGCGCTGAGCACCACGCCCGAGTTGCGTTGGTAGGACGCCCGGGTGTGGTCGTGGTCGAGGGTGGGGTACACGAGCACCTGGCCGATCATGGTGACGCCGCGATTCCCGCGCAGCTCCTGCGTGACGACGGCGGCGAGGTTCGCGCCGGCACTGTCACCCGCGATGATGATGCGGCGGTCGCCGTCGGCCGTCCATCGCACCGCGCGCAGCGCGTCCTCAACAGCCGCGGGATACGGGTGCTCGGGCGCGAGCCGGTAGTCGACGCTGCGCACCTCGCAACTTACGCCGTCGGCGAGCAACCGGCAGAACCCGTCGGAGTAGTTCAGATCGCCACTCACCCAGCCACCGCCGTGGAACCAGAGCAGGACGGCTCC
>JAVHVL010000036.1:0-5712 GCA_032160565.1 Pseudonocardiales bacterium
AGGAACTGGTCGACACCATCACCGGCGGGTGATCCCCGGGCGTGTCCACACGCCCGATCGGGTTGATCGAAAAGTCACCTGCTGCGGGTAACTTCGGCAGCAGCACCAGCGGTACCGCGATGCACGAGCCTGGAGGACGGCATGGCCACGAGGGACACCGGCGGCGGGCAGCAGAAGGCGACCCGGTCGCGCGAGGAGACCGAGGAGGTCGAGGCCTCGGTCGATTCCGAGGTGGCCGAGCGCCACAAGGAAGTGTCCGAGGACATCGACGCCATCCTGGACGAGATCGACGACGTGCTCGAGACCAACGCCGAGGATTTCGTCCGGGCATTCGTCCAGAAGGGCGGCGAGTGATCGCCGCCTGACCTCAGGTGCCGCGGACGGACCTGGGTAGGGTCGCAGGGCACGCCCTGATCAGCGCAGCGAAGGAGCAATGTTGAGCATCGAGCGAGCCGGCGGACTGGGCGCCGTCCACGGGATCCTGCGCTACGCGACGTCACCCGGCTCCTCGTCGTTCACCGAGTTCCTGTCCGCCGCCGCGCCCGATCTGCTCCCCAACGGCCTCGGAGGAAGCGCGCTGGCACCCCACGGCACCACGATCGTCGCCGCGGCGTTCGACGGCGGGGTGGTCATGGCCGGCGACCGCCGCGCCACCGCGGGCAACCTGATCGCCCA
Organism: Pseudonocardiales bacterium; assembly: GCA_032160565.1. Lineage (GTDB taxonomy): Bacteria > Actinomycetota > Actinomycetes > Mycobacteriales > Jatrophihabitantaceae > RYN-117. Next base: position 676 of record JAVHVL010000036.1, read on the forward strand.
GCGCGACATCGAGAAGGTGTTCGCCTCCGACGACTACTCGCTGGTCGGCATCGCCGGCGCCGCGGGGCTGGCCGTCGAGATCGTCCGGCTGTACCAGGTGGAGCTCGAGCACTACGAGAAGATCGAAGGCACCCAGCTCACCCTGGACGGCAAGGCCAACCGGTTGGCGACGATGATCCGCGGCAACCTCGGCCAGGCGTTGCAGGGGCTGGCCGTCGTGCCGCTGTTCGGCGGCTTCGACACGGATGCGCCGGATCCGGCCGCCGCCGGGCGGATCTACAGCTTCGACGTCACCGGTGGCCGCTACCCGGAGCAGTACTTCCATTCCGTCGGCTCCGGCTCGCTGTTCGCACGGGGCGCGCTCAAGAAGCTGTGGCGCGCCGGGATGGATCGCGACGCGATCATCAAGGTCGCCGTCGAGGCGCTCTACGACGCGGCCGACGACGACTCGGCCACCGGCGGACCCGACATCACCCGCGGGATCTACCCGATCGTCATGCTCGCCACCGTCGAGGGCACCAGCCGCGTCGACGACGGGCAGCTCGGCACGGTCGTCCGCCAGATCCTCTCCGAGCGAGAAGCCCGCCCGGGCGCATAGGAGCCACGCACATGTCCATGCCGTTCTACGCGTCCGCCGAGCAGATCATGCGCGACCGCTCGGAGTTCGCGCGCAAGGGCATCGCCCGCGGCCGTGGCGTCGTCGTGCTGACCTACGCCGAGGGCGTGCTGTTCGTCGCCGAGAACGCCAGCTCCGCCCTGCACAAGGTCAGCGAGATCTACGACCGGATCGCCTTTGCCGCGGTCGGGAAGTACAACGAGTACGAGAACCTGCGGGTGGCGGGGATCCGGCTCGCCGACCTGCGTGGCTACAGCTACGACCGCCGGGACGTCACCGCGCGCGCACTGGCCAACGCGTATGCCCAGACGCTCGGCACGATCTTCACCGAGCAGCAGAAGCCGTACGAGGTGGAGCTGTGCGTGGCCGAGGTGGGCGCCACTGCCGAGGAGGATCAGCTGTATCGGCTGTCCTACGACGGCACGATCGTCGACGAACCCGACTTCCTCGCCATGGGGGGGCAGGCCGAGGCCATCACCACGCGGATGCGGGGCAGCTTCAGCCCCGCGCTGGACCTGCGCGGTGCGCTCGGTGTGGCCGTCGCGGCGCTCGGTTCGGTGGGTGGCCCCGACGGCGGTGCCCGCTCGCTCCCGGCCGGTCAGCTCGAGGTCGCCGTGCTGGACCGCGGCCGCGGCAAGCGCAAATTCAAGCGGATCACCGGCGCCGCGCTCACCGAGCTGCTGCCGGCCTCCCACGGCGAACCGGCGGCTCCGCCTGCGCCTGCGGACACGCCGCCGCACGACAGCAACGGCGAGCGGCCCGCCGACGGCGCCGGCGACGGCGGGCCTGCCGCAAGCTGATCAGCTCGTGATCACGTCCCCGTTCGCGACGTGCACGGCGATCTTGGGCAGCGGCTTCGGCGCCGGGCCCTGCTTCACGTCTCCGGTGATCGCGTCGTAGACCGACCCGTGGCACGGGCAGTGCAGCTCGGTACCGGCCGGCACCACGGTGCAGCCCATGTGCGTGCAGATGGCGCTGAAGCAGGCCGCCGTGGTGTCGGTCGGGCGCGCCACGATCGCCGGGTCGCCGCTGGGCAGCTTCGCCGCCACTGCCTGACCGACGGTGATCGCGTCCAGCTTCGCGAGCGCCGTCCCCGCCGGCTGGCTGGTCTTGCTCGACCCGCCGCCCCCGGAGGAGGAGCTACACGCGGCGAGGGCCGCCACACCGGCGCCGGCGGCGCCGGCGACGAGGACGGTACGGCGGGTCACGGTCGAATCCATACGGGGTCTCCTTAGCGACGAACAGCGAGGACGGCGACTTCGTCGACTGTTACGGCGGGCGAGCGCACCCGGTTCAACTGAACCGGATCGGCCTCCGCACCGTACCCAGTACCGAGATGAGGACATGACCCGGACGCTTACCCTTGGTGAACCGACCCGGTCACGCACACGTGCCGGCAAGGACGGGGGTGACGTGACAGCCAGCGAGGGTGAGCTGCTGCGCACCCTGCACGACCAGCATGCCGGTGCCCTGTGGGGCTACGTGGTGAATCTCACCAACGGAGACCGCGCCAAGGCGCAGGACGTCGTGCAGGAGACGCTGCTGCGCGCCTGGCGCAACCCACAGGTGCTCGACCAGTCCGAAGGATCCGCGCGCGGCTGGCTGTTCACGGTGGCGAAGCGGATCGTCATCGACGAATGGCGCGCGTCCCGCAGCAGGCCGGAGTACGTCACGGACCAGGTGCCGGAGCAGTCGGTCAGCGACAAGACCGAGCAGTCCGTCGACCGGCAACTGGTGGTGGCGGCCCTGCGGACGCTCTCGGCAGAGCATCGCGACGTGCTGCTCGAGTGCTACTTCCGCGGCTCGTCGGTGGCCGAGGCCGCCGCAACGTTGGGTGTGCCCCCCGGCACGGTCAAGTCCAGAACGCACTATGCCCTGCGCGCCCTGCGCCTGGCACTCGACGAGATGGGAGGTGTGCTGTGACGGATCCGTTTGTCCACGACGACGCCGCATATGTGCTCGGCGCGCTCTCGGACGCCGAGCGCCGCGAGTTCGAGGCGCATCTCGAGACCTGCCCGGATTGCACGGCCCGGGTCGCCGAGATCGCGGGGCTGCCGCAGTTGCTGGAGGGGCTGCCCGAGGATGCGTTTCGCGCCGTAGCCGAGCCCGTCCCCGACGCCGTGCTGCCCCGGCTGCTGCGGGCCGTGCGACATGAACGCCGGCGCAGGCGCGGGGTCGTCTCCGCTCTCGGCGCTCTCGCCGCCGCGTGCATCGTCACCCTCGCGCTGATCGTGGCCCAGCCGGACGCGAAGCCGACGCCGCGGCAGGGGCAGGCCATGAGCGCGCTGGTGTCCAGCCCGGTACAGGCGACGGCGCTCGTCACCGACGTCGCCTGGGGCACCCGGATCCAGCTCACCTGCCGGTACGCGTCCAGCTACGAGCCGGAGCGGGCCTACTCGCTGGTCGTGGTGGACAAGCAGGGGGTAAGGCACGACGCCGGCAGCTGGCAGCTCGTGCCGGGCCAGCCGACCACGTTCACGGGCGGCACGGCGCTGCGGCGCGACGAGATCGCCAGCCTGCAGATCACTCTTGCCGATCGCCCGGTCCTGCAGCTCAGCCTCTGACCGGCCGGCCGGCGCAAGCTCCGGCGGATCAACCGGCCGGCGCAAGCTCCGGCAGTGGGATGCGCAGCTGCACGGTGCCGCGCAGGTCCAGCCACGCAGCGTCCGGCCCGCGGACCAGCCGCAGTACCACCTGCGCGCAGCCGGGGCACCGCGCAACGAGCCCCGGCGCGCGCCGGAACACGTGCAGCGTGGCTACCGGGCCGGTCAGCCCGCAGCCGGTGCAGCGCGCCACGGCGGCGGTGAGGTCCACGGCGAAGATCTCGCCCAGCGGACCGGCCAGCACGTTGCCGTCCTCGTACTCAGCGCTCACGCCGGCGCTGCTGTCACCACTGCTGTCATCGCTCATGTCATCGCTCATATCAGCCTCCAGTCGGGCCGAACCGCTCGGTCCTGATCTGCCCCGCGTCGTGCCCCAGCGCGACGAGGATGTCCGCGACCGTCTCGACGAACCCCGTCGGCCCGCACACGAAGGTGCTCGGCGCGAAGTCCGCGGGCCAGCCGGCCGTGTTGACGTCGGCCACGCCCACGCGGCGAGGCACCCGCTTCGACCCCTCCGGCCCGGTCCGGGTGTAGGCGAGCGTCACATCGATGCCCGGGCCAGGTCCGCCGGGGCGAAGCAGCTCGTCGGCGAAGAAGACCTCGCCGGGCGCGCGCGCGGAGTAGAGCAGCCGGAACGGCACGCGGCTCCCGGCCGCCCGCCGGGCCCGGATCATCGCCATCAGCGGTACGATTCCCGACCCGCCGGCGACGAGGTACACCGGCTGCGCATCGGTCGGGCGCCAGACGAACCAGCCACCCACCGGACCACGCAGCTCGACCGACGCGCCGACCTCGAAGTCGTCGACGAGATAGGGCGACACCTCGCCGTCGGGTACCCGCTGCACGGTGAGCTCCACCCGCTCGCCGTCCGGTGCCGACCCGATCGAATAGCTGCGCTGCGTGCTGTAGCCGTCCTCGGCGGTGAGGCGTACGTCGACATGCTGTCCGGCCAGATGCCCTGGCCAGCCCGGCACGTCCAGCACCAGAGTCCGCGCCGTCGCTGTCTCCTCCCGCACAGCGGCGAGCATGGCCGCCCGCCAGGCCAGCCGCGCCCTAGTCACCCTCGTACCGCTGCTCACGCCACGGATCGCCGTAGTTGTGGTAGCCGAGCGTCTCCCAGAAACCCGGCTCGTCCTGCAGCAGCAGCTGGATGCCGCGTACCCACTTGGCCGACTTCCAGAAGTACAGGTGCGGCACGAGCAGCCGCGCCGGTCCGCCGTGTTCGGAGTGCAGGTCCTCGCCGTCGTACCGGTAGGCCACCCAGGCCTGCCCGTCGAGCAGGTCTTCGAGCGGTAGGTTGGTGGTGTAGCCGCCGTAGGAGTGCACGAGGGCGTAGTCGGCGGCCGTGTCCACGTCGGCGAGCAGCGTGTCCAGCGAGACGCCCTGCCACGTCGTCCCGAGCTTGGACCACTTCGTCACGCAGTGGATGTCCACGGTCTTCGTCTCGCTGGGCAGGCCCATCAGCTGCTGCCACGACCAGCGGTGCTCCTCGCCGGTCTCGGTGGTGACGGTGAACTCCCAGCGGTCCAAGGGGATGCGTGGGGTCGGCCCCGCCGACAGCACCGGGAAGTCCCGCGTCAGGTACTGGCCGGGCGGCAGCTCGACGTCGCTGCTGCGGCCCCGGCCCCGGAAACCCGGAGTGACGATGCCCATCCCGTCATCGTCGCGGACCCGGCGCCCCCCCGCCAGCCCCCGCCAGCCGCGGTGACCCCGCCGGCCAGCCGCGATGACCGCCGTGGGCGATCCGCCGGCCGAGTGACGTATCGCCAACCAGAGTGACGTATCGCGAAGATCAGAGACGGGATTCTCGCCGTCTCT
>JAVHVL010000046.1:0-3491 GCA_032160565.1 Pseudonocardiales bacterium
GGGCGAGGTAGCAGGCCGTGCCCAGCGTCAGCTCCGCACTGGTCATCCGCTCGCTGCCGAGCATGCGCACGATGCCGAAGTCCGACAGCCGAGCGCGCATGCCGCCGGTGAGGTCGCAACCGAGCAGGATGTTGGCGGGCGTGACGTCCCGGTGCACCATCCCCTCGGCGTGGACGTAGGCGAGCGCGTCGGCGATCTGGGCGCCCACCTCGCGCAGCGCCGGCTCGGGCAGCGGCCCCTGCGCGAGGCGCGCGCCGAGGCTGGGGCCGTCGACCAGCTCCATAACGAGGAAGCCGGGCCCCGTGCCACCGGAGAGGGAGGCGTCGAACAGCGTGATCAGGTTGGGGTGGTTCAGCCGTGCGAGCGCCTGGAGCTCGAGCTCCTGCCGCGCCCGGCCGTCCTGCTGCGCGTCCGCCTCGAGGAGGCTGCGAAACACCTTGACCGCCACGTCGCGGCCGAGCAGCTCGTCATGGGCTCGGAACACCTCCGCCATGCCGCCGCTGCCGACGCGTTCGATCACCCGATAGCGCCCCGCGAGCCGCCATTCGGCGGTGGGTACCGGCCGCGTCGGAATTGCCTGCGTGTCGGCTCCGCTGTCGTCGTCGATGATGGCTCCTGAATGGGGCGAGCAGGCGCTCGGCGTCGTCAGGTTTCGGCAAACGTCTTGTGGTTTCGCACATTTTCTCGTTTCGCGTAGAGGTACCCGCGACGATGATCAACTAACCGGCGCCGTACCGTTGCCGCGACGGCAGGATCGGCGGACGGGAACGGCGATGGCGGTGACTGGCGATGCAGCCGGCGTGGCCGCTCTCCAGCTCGCCGACTGGCGGCGGCGGGTGAACGCGATGTACACCCAGGTGCGCGCCGAGCCGGACCCGGCCACGGCTCATGCGCGGTGGCGCGCCGGCCGCGACGAGCTGTTCCGCACTCATCCGCAGAGCCCGCTACTGCCGGACTCGCCCCTGCGGGGAACGGGGCTGCCGTACTGGCCGTACGACCCGGGCCTGCGCTTCGAGGTGCCGGTCGAGCAGACGGAGCCGGCGCAGCTGGGTATCGACACCGCGAGCGACGGCAGGGTCGGGCTGCGGCGCGTCGGCGTCGTGCGCATCCCGGGGCTGGACGTGCAGCTGGACGTCTGGTGGCTGGCCCAGTACGCGGGCGGGCTGTTCCTGCCCGTGCGCGACGGGACGGCCGGCGCGCAGAGCTATGGCGGCGGGCGCTACCTGCTGGACACGGCCAAGGGTGCCGACCTCGGCGGCGTCGCAGATCGGCTCATCCTCGACTTCAACTTCCTTTATCACCCGTCCTGCCGTTACAACAGCGCGTGGGAGTGCCCGCTGGCGCCGCCGGGCAACACGACCGCCGCCGCGCTCCGCGGCGGGGAGCGGCTCTGACCGCCGCGGCAGCTTCGCCCCGGATTGCCCCATGTGCCGGGGCCGGTGGCTCCGCGAAAGGCGCGGCGGCGGGAATCAGCATCCGAGCCGGGGCCTTGGATCAGCTGAGTGCGGGCCGTGGCGTACCGGAACGGCGTCGGCACCGGATGGGAGGATGGGCGGCATGGTGGCAGTGCACACGCGGCAAGACGCTGCGAGGGTAACCAGCCGCCGCTTCACCGGCGCTCTGCCCCTCCGAATGCTGCGCTGGCGCCGCCCGGTCTGGTGGCAAGAGCTCGGGATCATCGCGATCGGCTACTGGCTGTACACCCTGGGGCGCAACGCCGTCCCGGAGCAGGAGTCGATCGCGCTGCGTCACGGCCGCAGCGTGCAGCACCTGCAGGATGTTCTTCACCTGAACTTCGAGCTGTCGATCAACCACTTCGTCGCGCGTACTGAGTGGCTCGCGCAGATCATGGACTACTACTACGCCACACTGCACTTCATCGTCACCATCGGCGTGATGGTGTGGCTGTTCGCCCGCAAGCCGCACGTCTACCGCGGTGCCCGCACGGTGCTGTTCATCACGACGCTCTTCGGCCTGCTCGGCTTCTACCTGTACCCGCTCGCCCCGCCCCGGCTGCTGCCGCAGTACAGCTACGTCGACACCCTGCTCAAGTTCCACACCTGGGGTTCGCTGGCCGACCCGAACATCGCCGAGCACTCGAACCAGTACGCGGCGATGCCCAGCCTGCACATCGCCTGGGCCATGTGGGCCGGTGTCGCGATCTTCGTCTGCGCGCGGCGGCTCTGGGTTCGCATCCTGGGTCTGGCCTACCCGTTCATGACGCTCATGGTGATCGTCGGCACGGCCAATCACTTCATCATCGACGCGGTCGGCGGGGCGGCGATCGTGCTCATCGGCTTCGCCGCGCAATGGCTGCTGTCCGCCCATGGCGCCTTCGTCGCCCCTGTGGACGCGCCGGACTTCGGCATGCCCGACCCGCCGTTGCCGACGATGCCGCGCGGTGCGTATCCGCGCTGACCGCTCGCCATGATCGTGGCCGTCGTCAGTAACACGCACGGCGTGACGCAGTCCGACGCCGTGGGCATCGGCCGCTGGCTCGCCGCGTCAGTGACTCGGCCTCAGTGCGCCGGCGCGTAGAAGATCTCCTCGACCACCCGGCGGGCCCGCCTCGCGGTGCGGCGATAGTCGTCGACGAGCTGCCCGGGGTCGAAGCCGGGCGGATAGCCCATTGCCCGCCCCACCGCCACGAGCGCGACCCCTTGGTGCGGCAGCTGATCCTCCGCCTTGTCGCGTACGAGCATGAGCGCATTGCGCACGTGTGTCGCCAGCCGCCATGACGCGGCGAGGGCGTCGGCCTGCTCCGGCGTCAGCAGTTGCGCGTCCGTGGCGGCGGCGAGCGCGTCCAGGGTGCGGGTGGTCCGCAGCCCGGCCACCCGGTCACCGTGCGCCAGCTGGAGCAGCTGGATGGTCCATTCGACGTCGGCCAGCCCGCCGCGCCCCAGCTTGGTGTGCGTCGTCGGGTCGGCGCCCCGGGGCAGCCGCTCGCTGTCGACGCGCCCCTTCAGGCGCCGGATCTCGGTGCGGTCGGCGAGGCTGAGCCCGCCGGCCGGATAGCGCACCGGATCGATCATCGCGATGAACCGGGCGCCGAGGTCAGCGTCACCCGCGCCGAACCTGGCGCGCAGCAACGCCTGCGCCTCCCACGCCGAGGACCACCGCGCGTAGTACTGCGCGTAGGAGGCCAGGGACCGGACGAGCGGGCCGTTGCGCCCCTCCGGGCGCAGACCGGCGTCCACCCCCATCGGCGGATCGCTCGACGAAGGCGAGCCGAGCAGCGCCTGCAGCCGCCCGGCGATCTCGTGAGCGATCCGCGCGTCCCGCTCCTCCGCGCCGTCGACCGGCTCGAAGACGAACATCACGTCGGCGTCGGAGCCGTAGCTGGTCTCGGCGCCGCCGAGGCGCCCCATCGCGATGACAGCGAACCCGACGGGCAGCTGCGCTGCGCCCATCTCCTCAGCCACCGACCGCTTCGCGACCTGCAGCGCCACCTCGAGGGTCGCCTCGGTGGTGGCGCTGATGGCCTGGCAGAC
>JAVHVL010000078.1:0-5133 GCA_032160565.1 Pseudonocardiales bacterium
CGCTGCTCGCCGACGCCATCGCCAGCAGCGTCGACGAGCACGCGCGCGGCGGCGGCGTCGTGCCCGAGGTGGCCAGCCGCGCACACCTGCAGGCGATGGTGCCGACCATCAAGCGGGCGCTGGCCACGGCGGGGGTCGCGGCGGCCGACGTCGACGCCGTGGCCGTCACCGCCGGACCCGGGCTCGCCGGTGCGCTGCTCGTCGGCGTCGCGGCGGCCAAGGCGTACGCGCTGGCGCTCGGCAAGCCGCTGTACGGCGTCAATCACCTGTCCGCGCACGTCGCCGTCGACCTGCTCGAGCACGGGCCGCTGGCGGAGCCGTGCGTGGCGCTGCTGGTCTCCGGCGGGCACTCGTCGCTGCTGTTCGTGCCGCGCGTCGGCGGCGAGGCCGTCACCGAGCTGGGTGCCACCGTCGACGACGCAGCGGGGGAGGCGTACGACAAGGTGGCGCGGCTGCTGGGGCTGCCGTTCCCCGGCGGGCCGCCCATCGACCGGCTCGCCGCCGAGGGCGATCCGGCCGCGATCGCGTTCCCGCGGGGGATGCGCGATGAGGGGTTGGCGTTCTCGTTCTCCGGGCTGAAGACGGCCGTGGCGCGCTGGGTCGAGGCGCGGCAGCGGGGCGGCGAGGCGGTGCCGGTGGCCGACGTCGCCGCGTCGTTCCAGGAGGCGGTCGCCGACGTGCTCACCGCGAAGGCGGTCCGTGCGGCGCAGGACCAGGGTGTCGAGCACATGATCATCGGCGGGGGCGTGGCGGCGAACTCGCGGCTGCGTGGGCTGGCGCAGGAGCGTTGCGACGCCGCGGGAATCCGGCTGCGCGTGCCGCGGCCCGGGCTGTGCACGGACAACGGCGCGATGGTGGCCGCCCTCGGTGCGCAGCTGGTCGCGGCCGGCGCGGCGCCGTCCCGCCTGGACATCCCGGCCGACTCGGCCCTGGCGATCACCGACGTCCTGGTGTGAGCGGCAGGATTCCGGCATGACGCTGATGTGGGAGGTCCGCGCAGCCGAGGGGCGCCTCGACGAGCTCGTGGCGTTCGTCGATGCGCACGCCGACCCGGCCGCGCAGGTGTACCGCGCCGACGGCGCCGATCCGCGCGTCGTCGTCATCGACCCCACCGAGCGGGGCGTGCCCGACGTGCCGCCGGAGCTGACGGCCCGCCCGCCGCACCAGTGGCGCTTCGTGGCGGTACCGCGCGGCGGTTGAGGTTGCGGCGGTTGAGGTTGCGGCGGTTGAGGTTGCGGCTCAGCGCCAGGCGCAGCAGAGTGCTGGCGTGGTGACTAGCGGGGATGACCAGGCGGGCACCGGCGTGCGCGGCGGTGGCCGGCCAGGCCTCGCGTCGCTTGCCGTGGGTGCTCCGGCGGCAGCGGTCCGCTACGCGCGCCGGGTGAGCGCCACCGCACGCAATGCGGCCGAGGTCGTCCGGTTCGGCGGGCTGGAGACCGGAGAGCAGCCGTCCCCGTTCACCGTCGAGGCGGAGCAGCCGAACTACCGGCTGCGGCACTACTTTGCCGACGACGTCCCTGCCGACAGCACCCCCATCCTGCTCGTCCCGCCGTTGATGATGGCCACCGAGGTGTGGGACGTCTCGCCCGCCACCTCCGCCGTCGCGAGCCTGCACGGCGAGGGGGTCGACACCTGGGTGGTGGACTTCGGCGACCCCGGGCACGAGCCGGGCGGGCTGGAGCGCACCCTCACCGACCACGTGCTCGCCGTCAGCGACGCCGTCGACCGGGTGCTGGCCGCCACCGGCCGGGCGGTCGTGCTCGGCGGGTACTCGCAGGGCGGCATGTTCGCCTACCAGGCCGCCGCGTTCCGCCGGGGCAAGGGCATCGACTCGCTCGTGACGTTCGGGTCGCCGGCCGACACCACCGCGCCGCTGCCGATCCCGATCTCGCCCGATGTCGCCGCGCGACTGGCCGCCGGGCTGGTGGCGAGCGGCGTGCTGGGCAAGGTGACGCTGCCGCGCTGGGCAACCAGGTTGGGCTTCAAACTGCTCTCGCCGGCGAAGACGGTGCAGGGCCGGGTGCAGTTCCTGCTTGCCTTGCACGACCGCGACGCCCTCCTGCCCCGCGAGCGGCAGCGCCGGTTCCTCGACTCGGAGGGCTGGACGGCGTACTCCGGGCCGGCCATCGCGGAGCTGCTCGAGCAGTTCGTCACGCACAACCGCATGCTGGAAGGCGGCTTCGTGATCGACGACCGTCTCGTCACGCTCGCCGACATCGAGATGCCGATCATGACCGTGGTCGGCACGACCGACACCATCGGGCACCCGGACTCGGTGCGCGCGATCCGGCGGGCGGCGCCGCGATCGGACGTCTACGAGCTCACCCTGCCCGGCGGGCACTTCGGCCTGGTGGTCGGCTCGGCGGCAAGCGACCGCACCTGGCCGGCCGTGGCCGCATGGGTGCGGTGGCGTACCGGCCGCGGCGAGCTGCCGGAGGACATCTGCCCGGCCGAGCTGGTGGAGTCCAAGCCGCTGCGACCTGGCGCGGGCGCCGCCGCCCTCGCCCAGGCCACCGAGTTCGGCATCGGCGCCTCCCGGATCGTCCTCGGTTTGACGCGGCAGGCCGCCCGCGCCGCGCGGGGCGTGGTGTCCGAGGCGCCGGCCCAGCTGCCGCGGCTCGCCCGACTTGAGCAGCTCGACCCGGCCACCCGCATCTCCCTGGGGCAGCTGCTCGACGAGCAGGCCCGCCGGAACCCCAGCGAGATCTGCTTCCTGTTCGGTGACCGTGCCTACCGTCAGCGCGACGTCAAGCACCGCGTGGACAGCGTCGTCAAGGGGCTGATCAGCGCCGGCATCCGGCACGGCGACCGCGTCGGGGTGCTGATGACCACCCGGCCCAGCGCGTTCACCGTCGTCGCGGCGCTGAGCCGGCTCGGGGCCACCGGCGTGCTGCTCCGGCCGGAGGGCGACCTGCGGCGCGAGGCCGAACTCGGGCACATCACCTGGCTGATCTCCGACCCGGAGCACGCCGACGGCGTCGACGCCCTCGACGGCGTCACCTGGTGCGTGCTCGGCGGCGGCGCGAAGTTCCGCGAGCTCAACCCGAACGTCCTTGATCTGGAGCGGATCGACCCCGACGACGTCGAGCTGCCGGCGTGGTACCGCGCCAACCCGCACCGCGCCGGCGACATCGCGTTCGTGCTCTTCACCGGGGAGGGCGACGGCATCAGGGCCGTCCAGATCACCAACCGACGATGGGCGCTGTCGGCGCTCGGGACGGCGTCCGCGGCGGCGCTCAAGCCCGGCGACACCGTCTACAGCACCACCCCGCACCACCACTCGTCGGCGCTGCTGATGAGTGTGGGCGGTGCTGTGGCCGGCGGCGCGCGCTTCGCGATGGCCAGCTCCGACGACCCGGACACGTTCTGGGAGGAGGTCCGCCGCTACGGCGCCACGCACGTCTCCTACACGTGGACGTCGCTGCACGCCGTGACGGTGGGTCCGCCCAACCGGAACGAGCAGCACCACCCCATCCGGATGTTCCTCGGCTCCGGCATGCCCCGGAACCTCTGGCGCCGGGTCACCGAGCGCTTCCCGACGGCGCGGGTGCTGGAGTTCTACGCATCCGCCGAGGGGGAGGCCATCCTGGCCAACCTGACGGGGACGCCCATCGGCTCGATGGGGCGCCCGATACCGGGCACCGCCGACGTCCGGGTGGCGGCATACGACCGAGCGGCGCTGAGCCTGGAGCTGGGGCCGGACGGGCTGGCGCGTGAGTGCGAACCGGACGAGGTGGGGCTGCTGCTGGCGCGGGTGAACCCGACCGAGTCGATCCTCGACGAACCGCTGCGCGGCGTCTTCGAGCCGGGCGACGCCTGGCGCTCCACGGGTGATCTGTTCCTGCGCGACGTGCACGGCGACCTCTGGCTGGTCGACCCGGTGACCGCCCTCATCCCGACGGAGCGCGGCCCGATCATGCCGGCCGGTGCCCGGCTGGCGCTCGGGACGATCCCGGCCGTAGACCTGATGGTCATCTACGGGGTGCCCGAAGGGGGCGCGCAGGTGGTGGTCGCCGCGGTGACGCTGTGCCCCGGCGCGGAGCTGACCTCCAGCGAGCTGGACCGCGCGTTCGGCCGGCTGCCGGCGTCGTACCGCCCGAAGTACGTGCAGGTCGTGCGCTCCATACCGGTGACGACGTGGCACCGCCCCATGTGGCGGCCGCTGCAGAAGGCCGGCCTGCCGAAGCCGACGAGCTCCCGCAAGGTGTTCCGGCTGGGCGCCGACCGGCAGCACTACGAGCAGCTCTAGTCGGCCGCCCCTGTCCCTCCTTCCCTTTCTCGCTCCCTCCCTGTCTTCCCTCCCTCCCTCCCTCCCTCCCTCCCTCCCTCCCTCCCTCCCTCCCTCAGTGATCAACGGAGCGGAATCGTGGGATTTCAACACAATTGGGCTGTTGATCACCGGGGGAAAGTCGCAACAGAACGGGGCGCTGGACTGTCTACTGGGTGTGGAGGCAGTCGTGGACGTTGAGCGGGGCTTCGCCGGATTCGTCCGCGCGAACACGCCGGCGCTGCTACGCACGGCCTACCTGCTCACCGGGAGCACGGGCGCGGCCGAGGAGCTCGTCCAGGACACCCTCGTCCGGCTCTATCCGAAGTGGCACCGCGTCGAGGCGGCGGCCGCACCCGTCGCCTACGTCCGCCGGTCTCTGGCGAACGCGTACGTCAATCAGGTGCGGCGACCGGCCAGCCGCGAGGTGGCCGTCGATGCCATGCCGGAGCGCCCCAACTCGACTGATCCGATGGACCAGCTGGCCGACCGTGACGAGGTCTGGACGCTGCTGCGCTTCCTGCCCGCTCGGCAGCGCGCGGCGCTGGTCATGCGGTTCTTCCACGACCTGCCCGACGAGGAGATCGCCGCGGCCCTCGGCTGCCGTACCGGCACGGTGCGCAGCCTGGTCAGCCGCGGCCTGGCGTCGATGCGCGAGCCCGGCACGCAGCTGACGGAGCGGAGGCTGCCATGACCGACCAGCCCGACATCCAGGCTGCGCTGCGCGCCAGCCTCGCCGAGCGAGCCCGGCACGCACCCCCGGGCGGCCCCGTCGCGGAGCGGGTGATCGCCGACGTGGAGCGCCTGCCCGCCCGGTCCGGGTCGACGCGGCGCCACGATCCGCGTTGGCGCGCCTGGACGCTACA
>JAVHVL010000089.1:0-3214 GCA_032160565.1 Pseudonocardiales bacterium
GGCAAGCGCGACCGGCGGGTCGTCGAGGCGTTCCGTCACGCGCCCGAGATCCGTGCCGAGCTCGAGGCGGCCCTTCTCCAGCCGAGCCTCTACGACGAATTCCTGCGCTGGCTCGCGCGGCGCGGCCTGGCGGTGCCCCGCGAGGTCCTGGACCGGGACATCTCGCAGCCGTACCTGCCGGATCCCCGCGTCACCGCGGCGATCGTCGGGATCTACGAGCACCCGGCAACGTCGTGGGACGCCTACGAAATGGCCGAGAAGCTCGTCGACGTCGACGAGACCTACTCGCTGTGGCGCTACCGACACCTCAAGGTCGTCATGCGGATCATCGGGATGAAGCGGGGGACGGGCGGCACGGCCGGCGCGGGCTACCTGAGGGCCATGGTCGACGAGGTGTTCTTCCCCGAGCTGTGGGACGCTCGAACTGCCCTCCCGGAGCGGCCGCCCGTCGGCTGAGCCGAACGCCAGTGGTGGCGACGGCGAGCAACGAAAAGCGGTGCGGGCGCGCACCAAGCCGCCTTCGTGCGCCCACTGCGAGCTTGCGCAACCGAGACGCCCCGGCAACACTGCCGACGTAGCATTCGTGCCCGCATCGTCTCACTGCACGTTCGCGGACCGGTCGCCCACCCTGCATCCCAATCAGGGCAGGCCGGTTCCCTTGAGGGAGGGTCCTGGCGATGGCTCGTCGGTTGCTTGCGGTGCTGGCCGCGTTCGTCCTCATCGTCGGCCAGGCGGGCGCCGCGCTCGCCTCGTCGGCGGCCACTGGCGGCCAACACGGCACGACGACGTCGGCGCCCATCGACAAGAAGCTGCTGTCGGATTTCGGCAAGGGCAGCCAGCGCTTCATCGTCGAGTTCGCCTCGAAGGCGGACCTCCGCGCCGCCGCAAAGCAGAAGGGTCACGCCGCGCGGGCCAAGGCTGTCTTCGACGCGCTGAGCCTGACCGCCAAGGGGTCGCAGGCAGAGGCGATCAAGGTCGCCCAGACCGTCAAGAGTGCCAACCCGAAGAGCTACTGGCTGACGAACAGCCTCGTCGTCACCGGTGACGAGGCCCTTGCCAGGAAGATCGCCGCGCTCAAGGGCGTCACGAGCGTCCGTCCCCAGAAGATCTATCCGCTCGTGAAGCCGGTCGCGACGAAAACGGCCATCCTCGCCGCCGCCGGCGACCCCGAGTGGGGCGTGGCGAAGATCGGCGCCGATCAGGTCTGGGCCGAGGGGATCACCGGATCCGGCATCGTCGTTTCCTCGATCGACACGGGTGTCGACTTCACCCACCCGGCCCTCGTCGGGAACTACCGCGGGAACAACCACGACGGGTCGTTCAGCCACGATTACAACTGGTGGGACCCGTCCGGATCATGCCCCGGCGAGCCGTGCGACAACGTCGGCCACGGGACACACACCATGGGCACGATCGCCGGCGGCGACGGCCCAGGCCCGTTCACTCCGGACACGGGCGTCGCTCCCGGCGCGGAGTGGATCACGGCCAAGGGTTGCGAGGATTTCGGCTGCACGACCGAGTCGCTCCTCTCGTCGGGCCAGTTCATCATCGCCCCGACCGACATGGCGGGAAACAACCCCAACCCGGCGCTCGCCCCTGACCTCGTCAGCAACTCGTGGGGCAGCGACGATCCCAACGACACGTTCTATCTCGAGACGGTCCAGGCATGGCGCGCCGCGGGGATCATCCCCATCTTCGCCGCCGGCAACGCCGGCGAGTTCGGCTGCGGCACCGCCGGAACGCCGGGCAACTTCAACGAGGTCATCAGCCTCGGCGCGACCGACAACAATGACGACATCGCCTTCTTCTCCAGCCGCGGCCCATCGCCGACCGGCAAGGTCAGCCCGAACGTCTCGGCCCCCGGTGTCGACGTCGTCTCGAGCGTCCCCGGCGGCGGATATGAAGCATTCTCGGGCACCTCGATGGCGACGCCCCATGCGGCCGGCACGATCGCCCTCATGCTGTCGTCGAAGCCCGCCCTCCTTGGCAACTACGACGCGGTCCTCAATGCCCTCAACGTGACGGCCGTCGACCGCCCGGACGGCACCTGCGGCTCGCCGGACCCGGGTGACAACGACCCGAACTACGTCTACGGCGAAGGCCGCATCGATGCCAAGGCCGCCGTCGATCTCGTCAAGACCGGCGGCACGCTGTCCGGCACGGTCCTCGAGGCCGTGGCCGCTCGCACGCCGATTCCCGGCGCGCGCGTCGCCGCCAACAACGGCGAGCGTGAATTCGCAACCACGGCGGACAGCGCCGGCAACTACTCGCTGTTCCTTGCCGCCGGCACGTACATGGTCACGGCCGGCGCATTCGGCTACGCGTCTGCGGTCGCCTCCGGTGTCGTCGTCCAGACCGACACCACGACCGACCAGGACTTCTCCCTCGTGGCGCTGCCGAAGTTCACGGTCTCCGGGCACGTGATCGCGTCCGAGGACAGCTCGCCGATCGAACATGCCTCCGTTCTGGCCGTTGGGACGCCGGTCCCGGCCGCAAGCACGGATGCCGCGGGCGCATACAACCTGACCCTGCCCATCGGCGACTACACGCTGCGAGCCTCCGCCGGCGGCTGCACGGAGGTCGCGACCGTCGACATCAGTCTGGTCAGTGCCAACATCACCCAGGATTTCTCGCTGTTCCGCAAGCTCGACGACTTCGGCCACGGCTGCGGAGCGATCCCGTTCGAGTGGGTCGACGCATCCGGCCAGACCGGGCTCTACGGCGACGAATTCGCGGGTCGACTGCGCCTCCCGTTCGCGTTCGACTTCTACGGTGCGTCGTACTCCCAGGTCTTCCTCTCGGACAACGGCTACCTGAACTTCCTGGCGGCTGATCAGTACAACAGCTTCCCGGTCGCCATCCCGTCGACCCAACCGCCGAATGCGGCGATCTATGCGCTGTGGCAGGACCTCTCGGTCGACGGCGACAGCTCGATCGATTACGAGACCATCGGCGCCAGCCCGAACCGGGCGTTCGTCATCGAGTACGCGGGGATGAAGGCCGCGGGCGCGTCCGCCCGGGTCAGCTTCGAAATCAAGCTGTGGGAGGACGGTCGGATCGACCTCCTGTACGGCCCGAACGCCGCGAACCCCGGTGACGGCCGCAACGCCGGCATCGGGATCGAGAACGCGACGGGCACCGATGCCCTCCAGTTCTCGTTCCTGGACGGGCTCATCGGCCCGAGCAGCGCCTTCCGCTACGAGCGCGTGCCGAA
>JAVHVL010000108.1:0-11334 GCA_032160565.1 Pseudonocardiales bacterium
AAGCAAGCCGGTCGACGACAACGGGGCGAGGGTTGCCCATCATGGTCACCGTCGTGTAGAACGCCAGGAACGCCGCCCACGTGCACGCGACGAAGCCGAGCACCCCCGACCAGGCGAAGATGTGCTCGTACACGATCCAGGTGAACCCGAGCGCGGCCACGGCACTGCCGACCAGGGACGCGACGTCGTCGACCGTGCGTGACCGCAGGACGCGCGGCACGTCGTCGGCCGTCTCCGCCGCGCGCGGCTCCTGCTCCGCGATCGGCTGATCCGGCTCGCTGCGCTGCGCCGCGTTCCCGTGGGCCGCGACATCGGCGGCGGCACGTGCGGACGCATCACCTGCGGCGTCGGCGGTGTCCCGCTCGTCCTCGAACTCCGGGGTCAAGGTCACTGACATCGCTAGCCCGATCAGATCTCGGTCGCCGCGCCGCTACGGCTGCGGCTGACTAGGACGGCAGCGACCGTGTTGACGAAGAGGGTGATCACGAAGAGGACGAAGCCGGCTGTCAGCAGCGCCGCGAGCTGGGCTGACGTCGCCTCGCCGAACCGGGCGGCAATCAGCGCCGACGTCGTGTTCGTGCCGGCCGTGAGGATCTTGTACTTGATCTCGAATGTGGGCGAGATGATGAGCAGCACCGCGATCGTCTCGCCGAGCGCGCGGCCGAGGCCGAGCATCGTGCCGCCGATGATGCCGCCGCGCCCGAACGGCAGCACGACGGACCGGATCATTCCCCACCGGGTCGCCCCGAGCGCGAACGCGGCCTCGCGTTCGCCGAGCGGCGCCTGCGCGAAGACGCCGCGCATCACCGCGCAGGCCATCGGGATCACCATCATCGCCACGCAGAGCCCGGCGATGAAAGCCGACGCCGTGTACTGCGACTGCGTCCAGGTGGCGGCGTTGGGGTCGGTGTCGACGGAGAAGATCGGAATCCATGAGAGGTGCTGGCTGAGCCACCGGGCGAGGAACTTCGCCTGCGGTTGGAGGAGCAGGGCGCCCCATAGGCCGTAGATGATGCTGGGCACCGCAGCCATCAGGTCCACGAGCGCCACCAGGGTCGACCTGATCCGCACCGGTGCGTACTCGCTGATGAACAGCGCGGTCAGCAGCGCCAGCGGGAAGCCGACCACCAGCGCGACGAGCGCCACCTCAACCGTGCCGAGGAGGACGGCCGAGATGCCCACCCGGTCCAGCTGCGGTTGCCATTGGCTCTCGGTGAAGAAGCTCAGTCCGTAGCGCTTGAGGGTCGGAATCGCCTTATACCCGAGGAACAGGCCGATCGAGCCGGTGATGACCAGCACGGTCAAGCCGATGGAGCGCGCGACGCCCCGGAAGGCGCGATCCGAGGGCGGTAGCCCCGGGTCGATGCGGCGCGGCTCGTCGAAGTCCGGAGTGGCGGGCAGGACGGCGGTGTCGTCCCCAGACGGCCGGTCGAACAGCGACAGGCTCACCCGAACCGCCCGTTCACGTAGTCCGACGTGCGCGCGTCGGCGGGGTTGCCGAAGATCTGCTCGGTGCGCCCGGCCTCGACGATCTGACCCGGAGTGCCTTGTGCGGCCAGGAAGAACGCGCACTGCTGCGACACGCGGGCCGCCTGCTGCATGTTGTGGGTGACGATCACGATCGTCACGTCCGGTGCGAGTTCGGCGATGGTCTCCTCGATCCGCCGCGTCGAGGTCGGGTCCAGCGCCGAGCACGGCTCGTCCATCAGCAGGATTTCGGGATCGACCGCCAAGGAGCGGGCGATGCACAGCCGCTGTTGCTGGCCGCCCGAAAGCGCGAGCCCTGGCTCGCCCAGGCGGTCCTTCACCTCTGCCCACAGGCCCGCGCGCGTGAGGCAGCGCTCGATCAGCCCGCCGCGTTCACTGCGCGAGACCCTTGTCCCGGTCAGCTTCAGCCCCGCCGTGACGTTGTCGGCGATCGACATGGCGGGGAAGGGGTTCGGCTTCTGGAAGACCATGCCGATGCGGCGGCGCGTCTCGGTGACTCGGAGACCGGCGGCGTAGATGTCCTCGCCGCTGAGCAGTACCTCGCCCGCGAGCTTCGCCGACGCCACTGACTCGTGCATCCGGTTGAGGATGCGCAGGAACGTCGATTTGCCACACCCGGACGGCCCGATCAGTGCGGTTACCGTGCGCGCCGGCATTCTCAACGACACGCGCTCGAGCACCTTGTTGGAACCGAACCAGGCCGAGATGTTGCGGGCGTCCAGCTCGGCAGGCTGACGGTTCTGCCTGCCGTTCGGCACGCTCCACGGATCGAGCTCGTTCGCCATCGCGCTCAAGTCAGGCCTCCGCATGAACACTTCGTCGAACGCCGGAAGCGCCCGCCGTTGTCGCTAACACGATGGCTCGATGACAACTGCGGCAGGCGTCGCGGTGAGGGTCGACATGTGAACAGGGGACGAACAACCAGCGGCCCAGCCCGTCCCCTGCAGCTCTCATCCGACGCTGGTGCGCCAGCGACGCGCCTGCGAAAGCATCAGCACCGGCCCCACCCCCGCAACAGCAACCTGCGCGACGAATTGGGCGAGTCCCCGCTCGCAGCGGATCAACCGGTCGTAGTTGTGTGCCGCGGCCGCGACCGGCTTACCGGCCAGGGACACCTGCCAGGTCCACGAATGGCCTCCGGCGCGACGGACGAAGGTCTCGGTCTCGTGGAAGCGCGCCTGCAGCTCCTTGACCGCGATCCGGCAGCTCTCCGCGTCGGCGAATACCTGGGCGCCCCGTCCGATCTCACGGTTGTTGCCGCTCAGCAAACGCCACTGCACCTGGCCCACCCCGATGGCGGCAAACAGCTGGATGTGACCGCCGCGAGGCTGTAGAGCGGTCGCCATGGTTCCCCCGGATCCGGGCCACCCCGGGGCGGCCGAGAACAGGATTGCTGCGAAGGGGGTTCGAGGAGGTAACGCGAAGCTGAACGATGCACGGTGAATTGGTGCCAACTTCTTCACAAATGGACAGGTCGGGCGCGGCGGCGGCCGATCTTGCCCCGTGATCTGAGGGTGGCCGGGTCAGTCCTTGTCGAGGCGGGTGATCAGCCGCGGCTTCGGCTCCAGGTGCGCCAGGCCGTTCCAGCCCAGGTTCACCAAGTGCGCCGCCACCTCTTCCCGCTTGGGCTTGCGCTCCTCCAGCCACCACTGGCCGGTCAGCGCCACCATGCCGACGAGCATCTGCGCGTACATCGGCGCGAGCTTGGTCGAGATGCCGCGCGCGGAGAACTCGCGGCTCATGATGTGCTCCACCTGGCTGGCGATGTCGTTCAGCAGCGAGGAGAACGTGCCCGTGGTGCCTGCCACGGGGGAATCCCGGGACAGGATGCGGAACCCGTCGGTCTCCTCCTCGATGTAGGTCAGCAGCGCCAGCGCGGCCTGCTCGACGAGGGTGCGCGGGTGCCCGCTGGACAGCGCGGCGGTCAGCCGATCGAGCAGATCGCTCATCTCGCGGTCGACGACGACGGCGTAGAGCCCCTCCTTGCCGCCGAAGTGCTCGTACACGACCGGCTTGCTGACGCCGGCCCGAGAGGCGATCTCCTCGATCGACGTCGCCTCGAAGCCCTTCTCGGCAAACAGGGCGCGCCCCACGTCGAGGAGCTGCTCACGCCGCTCACGGCCGGTCATTCGTACCCGTGGCCTGCCGTCTATGTCACTCATCACCCAAGATGGTCCCATGGCGAGCCCCCCGGAACCGATCACCTACGGCACATACCTGCGGCTGGAGGATCTGCTCTCCTGCCAGTCGCCGGCCACGGACGCCCATGACGAGCTGCTGTTCGTGATCATCCACCAGGTCTACGAGCTGTGGTTCAAGCAGATCCTGCACGAGGCCGAGCTGTTGCAGCGCCGCCTCGAGGACGGCAACAGCTCCGGCGCGCTGCACACCGCGCGGCGGATCGCGAAGATCCTCAAGACGATCGTCGGGCAGCTGGACGTGCTGGAGACGATGACGCCGCGGCAGTTCGCCTCGTTCCGCCCCGAGCTGGGCTCGGCGAGCGGGTTCCAGTCCAACCAGTTCCGCGAGATCGAGGCGGTGCTCGGCCGCCGTGACTTCGACGAGGTCGACAACGACCGGCTGCGTGCCGCGACGACGCGCCGCTCCGTCTTCGACTCGCTGCTGCGCTACCTGGCCGCCACCGGCTACGAGCTACCGCCGAACGTCCTCGATCGCGATCCGAGCGAGGCGGCGAAACCCGACTCGGCCGTGCAGAGCGTGCTCGCCGCCGTCTATGCGGACGAGTCGGCGCCGGCCGGCGAGGTGTGCGAGGCGCTCGTCGACATCGACGAGGGCATCCAGGAGTGGCGCTACCGCCACGTGAAGATGGTGGAGCGGACCATCGGCGCGCTGATCGGCACCGGTGGGTCGGCCGGGGCGCAGTACCTGCGCTCGACGCTGTTCCGGCCGGCCTTCCCGGAACTCTGGGACGTGCGGGGTGTCTGAGCCGATCGTGTCGCGCGCCGCGGCGGAGGCGGCCGACCGCGACGACCCGCTGGCCTTCGCCCGTCCGCGATTCAGCATCCCCGCCGGCATGGTCTACCTCGACGGCAACTCGCTCGGCCCGCTGCCCGTCGGTGTCGCGACGGCAGTGGCCGACGGCGTGCAGCGGCAGTGGGGCGCCGACCTCATCGCGTCGTGGAACGCGAACGGCTGGTGGACCCTGCCGACCCGCGTGGGCGACCGGATCGGTGCGCTGATCGGCGCGGCGCCCGGGCAGGTGGTGTGCGGCGACTCGACGAGCATCCAGCTGTTCCAGGCGCTCACTGCCCTCGCCCGCCTCAACCCGGGCCGCGGCACGATCATCACCGACGGCGGCAACTTCCCCACCGACCAGTACCTCGCCGAATCGGTGGCCCGGATGCTCGGGCTGCGCCTGGTGCGTACCTCACCCGACGAGCTCCCGACCGTGCTGGACGACGACACGGCCGTGGTGTCGCTCAGCGCCGTGGACTACCGCACCGGCGAGCGCTGGGACGCGCCTGCGATCACCGCCGCGGTGCACGGGGCCGGCGCTCTCATGATGTGGGATCTCTGCCATGCCGCGGGTGCGCTCCCCCTCGACGTCGACGGGCTGGGCGCAGACGCCGCGGTCGGTTGCTCCTACAAGTACCTCAACGGCGGCCCCGGCGCCCCGGCATGGCTCTACCTGCCCGCCCGCCTGCAGGCCGCCGCCGACCTGCCACTCACCGGCTGGCACGGGCATGCCGACCCGTTCGGTCTGGAGCCGGAGTACGCGCCCGCCGACGGGATCACCCGCGGCCGGATCGGCACGCCGGCGGTCCTGGGCATGCTGGCGCTGGAGGCCGCGCTGGACGTGTGGGACGGCGTCGAACTGGCGGCGGTGCGGGCGAAGTCGCTGGCCCTGACCGATCTCGTCATCGGCTACGCGGAGCGGCACCTGGCCGGCTTCGGCGTCGAACCGGTGACGCCGCGGGAGCACGAGCGGCGCGGCTCGCAGGTCGCGCTGCGCATGCCGCACGCCTACGAGGTGACGCAGGCGTTGATAGCCCGGGGCGTGGTGGGTGACTTCCGCGCGCCCGACCTGCTCCGGCTCGGGTTCGCACCGCTCTACCTGGGCTTCGCCGAGGTGTGGGGGGCGATGGAGGTGCTCGGCGACGTCCTCGCGTCGGCCGCCTACCGCGACCCCGCCTACTCCCGAGGTGGCGCGACCGTCACCTGAGCCGCGCTGCCACGTTTCAGCTTGTTTCCATCCGCCGTTCAGCGGCGGTTTCGCACATCGCATAGACAGCTGTCAACATAGACACATGTCGAAGTCCGCTCCGCTGACCCTGACCCCGGTGCAGACCGTCGCATGCTGCGCACCGCTGTCCCGCGAACCGATGTCGCGCCAGCAGGCCGAGCAGGTCGCCGCCCTGCTCAAGGCGCTCGCCGACCCGGTGCGGTTGCGGCTGATGTCGCTCGTCGCGTCGCACGAGGGTGGCGAGGCCTGCGTGTGCGACCTCACCGACGCGTTCGACCTGTCCCAGCCAACGATCAGCCACCACCTGAAGGTGCTGCATGAGACGGGGCTGCTGGACCGCGAGAAGCGCGGGGTGTGGGTGTACTACCGCGCCCGCACCGAGGCGCTGGCCAACCTCGGCGCCCTGATCGGCGCAGCGGCGCCATGACCGGGCCGGTTGCCCGCCGCGCACTGGCGCGCACGACACTCGAGAGCCGGGCACTGGCCCGCCGCGCGCTGGCCGAGTTCGTGGGCACCGCCTTCCTGGTGGCCGCCGTCGTCGGATCGGGCATCGCCGCGGCGCGCCTCTCGCCGCACGATGTCGGCTTGCAACTGCTGGAGAACAGCGTCGTCACCGGCGCCGCGCTGGTGGCGCTCATCCTGGCCCTGCAGCCGGTGTCCGCGGCGTTCAACCCGGTCGTCACGCTCGTGGAGCGGGCGCTCGGCGCGCTCACCAGCCGCGACGCGGCCGCGCTTATCGTGGCGCAGGTGGGCGGCGGCATCCTCGGCAGCGTGGTCGCGAACCTGATGTTCCGGCTGTCCGCGGTGAACGTCTCCACCCAGCACCGCTCGGGCGGCGGCATCTGGCTCGGCGAGGTCGTCGCCACCCTGGGGCTGCTGATCGCCATCTTCGGCACGGTGCGCTCCGGCCGCGGCGACCGGGTGGCGTACGCCGTCGGCGGCTACATCCTGGCGGCCTACTGGTTCACCAGCTCCACCAGCTTCGCCAATCCGGCGGTCACGGTCGCGCGGATGTTCTCCGACACCTTCGCCGGGATCGCGCCCGCCTCCGTCGCGATGTTCGTCCTCGTGCAACTGCTCGGCGGGCTGCTCGGCTACGCCCTCGTCCGCGGCCTCTACCCGAACGCCGCCGCGCTCGCCGCCGAGGTGGCCACGGACCACCGCGCTGTCGAAAGGTCCCGCCATGGCTGAACACCCGACGGCTGAACACCCGACCGTGCTCTTCGTCTGCGTGCACAACGCCGGGCGCTCGCAGATGGCGCAGGGCTGGCTGAGCCACCTGGCCGCCGGGCAGGTCGAGGTCCGCTCGGCCGGGTCCGAGCCGGGCGATCAGATCAACCCGGTCGCGGTCGAGGCCATGCGCGAGGTCGGGATCGACATCACCGCCGAGCATCCCAAGATCCTCACCGTGGACGCGGTGCGCGAGTCCGACGTCGTCATCACCATGGGGTGCGGCGACACCTGCCCGATCTTCCCGGGCAAGCGCTACGAGGACTGGGACCTGGAGGATCCGGCAGGCAAGGGCATCGACACCGTCCGCCGGGTGCGCGAGGAGATCCGTGGCCGCGTCGAGGCCCTGCTGGGCGAGCTCGTCCCAGATCGCATCAGTCCGAGCTGACGCGCAGCTTCTCGACGCGGTCGGCCTTCGGCCAGCGCACGTCGGTGGCCCAGCCGAGCTTCTCGAACAGCCAGATCACCCTGGCGGATTCGTCGATCTGGCCGCGGAGCACGCCGTGGCGGGCCGCCGTGGGGTCGGCGTGGTGCATGTTGTGCCAGCTCTCGCCGAAGCTGAGGATGGCCAGCGGCCAGAAGTTGGTGCTCCTGTCCCGCGCCGCGAACGGCTTCTCGCCGATCGTGTGGCAGATGGAGTTGATCGACCACGTGACGTGGTGCAGCACGAAGATCCGTACCAGCGACGCCCAGAAGAACGCCGACAGCGCGCCGCCCCACGACCAGGTGATGAGCCCGCCGAGGGTCGCGGGCAGGAACATCGAGATGGCGCCCCACAGCGGGAACAGCCGATCCACACGGGCGATGTCGGGGTCGCGCAGCAGGTCGGGCGTGTACTTGTCACGGTTGGTGTGCTCGACGTCGAACATCCAACCGATGTGGGCGAACGCCAGCCCCTTGAGCAGCGCCGGCACGGTCTCGCCATAGCGCCACGGCGAGTGCGGGTCGCCCTCCTTGTCGCTGAAGGCGTGGTGGCGCCGGTGGTCGGCCACCCAGCGGATCACCGGCCCCTCGATGGCCATCGATCCGGCGATCGCCAGCCCGATCCGCAGGCCGCGGTTGGCCTTGAACGAGCTGTGCGTGAACAGCCGGTGGTAGCCGACCGTGATGCCGAGGCCGGAGACGACGTAGAACACCAGGAACAGCGCGACGTCCGTCCAGCCCAACCCCCAGCCCCAGGCGACGGGGACCGCCGCGAGGAAGGCCAGGAACGGCACGATCACGAAGGTGTAGAGGGCGAACTGCTCGCCCCGCTTCTTCGTCCCTTCGAAGACGGGCTTCGGTCCGGGGGCGGGGCGTTCGTCGAGAAGGGTCATCCGGTGTCTCTTCCTCGCGCGCGCGACGCAGTCGGCGGTCTCACTTGCATGGGGAGATGTCTGCGCCGGCCCGGCGCCCGTGGTTACTCAAGCGTAACTTACCCAACCGTAAGCGCCAAGCGTAGCTGGCGCGCCGTGGCGGGCGGCACTGCGCCGGTAGGCTGGCGCCGTCGATGGGGGATGGGGTAATCGGCAGCCCGCCGGCCTTTGGAGCCGTGCAGTCTCGGTTCGAGTCCGAGTCCCCCAGCAGGAGTGTCCAGCAGGAGTGTTCGGCATCGGTACTCCGGCCCACTGTGGGCTGTCCGCCTTCGCGCAAGAAAGGTTTCCGCCCGCCGTGACCCAGTCGCCCCTCGCGGTCGTCGTCCTCGCCGCCGGTGAGGGCACCAGGATGAAGTCGCGCTCCACCCCGAAGGTGCTGCACGGATTTGCCGGGCGCTCGCTGCTGGGGCACGTGCTTGCCGCAACCGCCCCGCTGGGCGCCGCTCACACCGTGGTCGTCGTCGGTCACCGCCGCGACGAGGTCACCGCGCACCTGGCCGAGATCGCGCCGGACGCAACAGCGGTCGTGCAGGAGCGGCAGAACGGCACCGGGCACGCCGTGCGGGTGGCGCTCGGGTCCTTGCCCGCGGATGCCACGGGGACGGTCGTGGTGGTGCCGTCGGACGCACCGCTGCTGCGGGTCGAGACCCTCGCCGAGCTCGTCTCGGTGCACTCGTCTGCCGGCGCCGCGGCCACCGTGCTCACCAGCATCGTCGACGCCCCGGACGGCTACGGCCGCGTGGTGCGGGCGCCGGACAGGTCGGTGACCCGGATCGTCGAGGACAAGGACGCCACGGACGGCGAGCGGCAGATCACCGAGGTGGCGGCCGCGGTGTACGCCTTCGACGCCGCGCTGCTGCGTGACGCCGTCGGGCGGCTGTCCACGGACAATGCCCAGGGCGAGGAGTACCTGCCCGAGGTCATCGAGATCCTCGTCCGCGAGGGGCGCCCGGTTGCGGCGGTGGTCGCGGACCAGCGGGAGACGGCCGGCGTGAACGACCGCGTCCAGCTCGCGGACGCGCACCGCGGCTACAACGCACGGCTGCTGGAGCGGCACATGCGCGCCGGTGTCACCGTCGTCGACCCCGCCACGACCTGGGTGGACGTCGCGGTCTCGATCGAGCCGGACGTCACGCTGCTGCCGTCGGTGTACCTGCACGGCGCCACGCACGTTGCCGAGGGCGCGGAAGTGGGGCCGGACGTCACGCTGACCGACACCACCGTCGGCGCCCGCGCCCGCGTCACCCGCACCGTCGCCGTCTCGGCTGTGCTCGGGGCCGACGTCACCGTGGGGCCGTTCGCGTACCTGCGACCGGGCACCGTGCTGGCGGACGGAGTCCACATCGGCACCTACGTCGAGGTGAAGAACAGCGACATCGGCACCGCCACCAAGGTGCCGCACCTGTCCTACGTCGGCGACGCCACGATCGGCGAGCACACCAACATCGGCGCGGCCACCGTCTTCGTCAACTACGACGGCGTCGCCAAGCACCGCAGCACCATCGGCGACCACGCGCGCACCGGCGCGGACAACATGTTCGTCGCACCGGTCACCGTCGGCGACGGCGCATATACCGCCGCCGGCTCGGTGATCACCCAGGACGTGCCGCCCGGAGCCATGGGTGTGGCGCGAGCCGCACAGCGCAACGTGGCAGGCTGGGTACTGCGACGCCGACCGGGCACTGCTGCCGCCGAGGCCGCCGCACGGGCCGCATCGCCCACCCAGCCGAGCGAGGACAAGACATGAGCACTCTCCAGGTCGCCGGGAAGAAGAACCTGGTTCTGCTGTCCGGGCGCGCCTATCCTGCACTGGCGGACGAGATCGCGGCACAGCTGGGCATCACCGTCACCCCCACCACAGCGCGCGACTTCGCCAACGGCGAGACCTTCATCAAGCCCGACGAGTCGGTACGCGGCACCGACGCCTTCGTCGTGCAGTCGTTCACGACGCCGATCAACCAGTGGGTGATGGAGACGCTCATCCTGCTGGACGCGCTGAAGCGCGCCTCGGCCAAGCGCATCACCGTCGTGGCGCCGTTCTACCCCTACGCGCGGCAGGACAAGAAGCACCGCGGGCGCGAGCCGATCTCCGCCCGGCTCATCGCGGACCTGTTCGAGACCGCGGGTGCCGACCGCATCATGGCCATCGACCTGCACACGGCCCAGATCCAGGGCTTCTTCAACGGCCCGGTCGACCACCTCTTCGCGCTGCCGCTCCTCGCCGACCACGTCCGGAGCAAGTACCCGGTCGGCGACCTCGTCGTCGTGTCACCTGACACCGGCCGGGTGCGGATGGCAGAGCAGTGGGCGGACGAGCTAGGCGGCCGGGAGATCGCGTTCGTGCACAAGACCCGCGACATCGACACCGCCAACGCCGTGGTCGCCAACCGCGTGGTGGGCGACGTCGAGGGCAAGGTCTGCCTGCTGATCGACGACATGATCGACACCGGCGGCTCCATCACCAAGGCCGCCAACCTGCTGTTCCAGAACGGCGCCACCGAGGTCGTCATCGCGGCGACGCACGGCATCTTCTCCGCTCCGGCCACCGACGTGCTCAAGAACAGCCGGGTCAGCGAGGTCATCGTCACGAACACGCTGCCGATCACGCCCGACAAGCAGTTCGACAAGCTGACGGTGCTGTCCGTCGCGCCGCTGCTGGCCACCGCCGTCAAGGCCGTCTTCGAGGACGACTCCGTCACCAGCCTCTTCGCCGGCCGCTCCTGATCTTCCTGCGGCGCCCCGCCCGACCCGAGCTTCCGGCGCGGGCCCCCACCCGATCTTCCTGCGGATCGGGCACCCGTACCCGTCACGCCGCAGGAAGATCGACTGCACGCACTGTCCCGAACCTCAGCTCAACACCGGGCGCGCCGCGGCTATGCGTGCGAAGGCAGTCACGTCCAGGGTCTCCCCACGCGCGGACGGGTCGACCCCTGCGGCGCGCAGTGCCGCCTCGGCCGCGGCGGGCGATCCGGCCCAACCGGCGAGCGCCGATCGAAGCGTCTTGCGGCGCTGGGCGAACGCCGCATCGATCGCCGCGAACACGTCGCGCCGGCTGAC
>JAVHVL010000140.1:0-10692 GCA_032160565.1 Pseudonocardiales bacterium
ACCACCGGGTCGCCTGGAGCGACGGCGGCCACACCAACGAGGGCAACCTGCACGTCCTGTGCGCGCGGCACCACCATCTGAAGCACGAAACCGCCTGGCAGGTTCAGCGACTGCCGAACGGCGACACCCGATGGACCAGCCCGTCCGGCCACCGCTACACCAAACCCGCCGCCACCTACCCCTTCGATAGGACCAATGCCGCCCCGAGCGAGGGAAGGTCCGAGCCCGACATCGGCAGCGTGGACCCGCCGCCATTCTGATCTGCATCGGCACTGCGCCTGCATCGGCACTGCGCCTGAACCGGCATTTGCGGCGCCGCACCTGGTGTGCTCGCATTCCCGCCACGCGCACGAACGCGTTCAGACGAACTCGGGCGTAGCTGTGGTCCCCGGCACCAGCTTGATCAACTTGCGGTCGGGGTGCGCTCTCCGCCATAAACGCGCAACCGGACGCGAGATGATCACGGATCCCGATTCGCCCCCGTTCCGAGTGTCGGCGGCGTGCCGTCGAAAAGCGGCTCACGGCGCTGCGCGGCGCATGTATGGGTAGGTAGGACACGTGCAGTGCGTGTCCCGTCTCCAGCCGCGCCGTGCCTGGCTGCTTACCGCGGTGTTCGCCGTCGTCATCGTTACCGACCAGGGCACGAAGTGGTGGGCGTGGCGGCATGTTGACGGCGCGCTGATCAACGACGGCGGTTACATCCTGCTCGGTCGGGTCATCCGCTCCTGGTTCGCCGCACCGGTGAGTGGCGCGGTGGCAGACGTCGTCGGGCTGCTGGTCGTCAGCACGGCAGTCACCTGGCTGATGCGCCGCAGTCGGAGCCGGCTAGTGCTGATCGGAGGTGCGCTGGTCGCCGCCGGCATGCTCAGCAACATCCTGGACCGGCGCGGGCTACGCGCGTGGACCGCCCCGGGAACTGCCCGTGGCGTCGTCGACTTCATCCCCAGCGGCGGCCCCAGCCGGAGCAACATCGCGGACGTGTGGATCGTCGTCGGCGTGGTCGTGCTCGTCGTGGTCCTCGCCGCCCGGCGCGCCCGTGTGCGCCGACTCCTGCACCTCGAGCAGGGACACCTCGTGCAGTGACGCCTCGTATGCGCGGTGCCCTCCGCGCAGGCCGAACAGCCGCTTGGACAGCAGCAGATACAGCACCGCCGCGACGTTGATGACGAGGACGCTGAGCTTCAACCAGCTCACCTTCTGGGTGAGCTCGTACACCTCGAGCGGGATGAACAGCGTCGTCGCGACGACCGCGACGTACTCGCCCCAGCGCTTGAGTGACCAGAGGCCGATGCCCTCGACGACCTGCAAGGCGCCGTAGAGCAGCAATCCGACAGCGATGACGTTCAACGTGCTCGGCTTGGCGTTGAGCACCTTCTCGATGGAGTGCACGGTGCTGGAGTCGGAGACATTGAAGTGGATCTGGTCGAAGAACGGCCGCAGCGACTTGAGGTCCCGGTCGAACAGCTCCTGCAGGCTGACCTGCGTGCTCTTGAGCTTGAACACCGCGACGCCGAGCAGCGCGAGGATCACGCCGCGGACCCAGCGCTCGACGGCGAGGGCCCGCAGGATGAATGCAGAGCGCAGCGCCTTGCCGCGCAGCAGGATGGGGGCATCGTCCGCTGGGCCGCAGCCGTGCGGCGGCCCGAGGACGTACGTGCCGCAGCGCAGGCAGCGCCAGGCGTCACCCAGCGGCGTGCTGGCCTCCAGCCTGGCCCGGTAGGGAGCCTCGTCCGGCGCATAGGTGACGTGCCCGTTGCGCGAACACGACCGTAGGTTCCAATCCACGCGGGGAGCCTATTCGGCGCCCGATATTGCTCCTAGGCTGCTGTCGATCCGGAACCGGTCCGATCGTCGGTATTGATGAACGGGTCCGGCCCGCGGACCACGGACGAAGGGGACGCACGATGTCGCAATACCTGATCCTGATATACGAGGACGAGAACGGCTACGCCAACGCCACGCCCGAAAAGTGGAACGAGGTCATGGCGGGGCACACCGAGTTCGGCGAGAAGAACGCCGCGGCGGTCGCCGGCGGCAACGCGCTGCAGCCGACCTCGACCGCCACCACGGTGCGCCAGGACGGCGCCGGTGGCTTCACCGTCACCGACGGGCCCTTCGTGGAGACGAAGGAGGCCCTGGGCGGCTACTACCTCGTGGAGGCGGCCGACCTCGACGAGGCGATCGCAGTCGCGAAGCAGGTCCCCGCGCCGTTCGGTGGCATCGAAGTGCGGCCGATCATGGTGTTCAGCTGACCGACGCAAGGGCGACCGTGGACGGCAGCGAGGTCGCGTCGGCGGTCGCCGAGGCGCACCGTACGGAGTGGGGCTTCGTGCTCTCCTCCACGGTGCGCCTGACGCGTGACCTCGACCTGGCCGAGGAGTGCGTCCAGGACGCCTACGCGCAAGCGCTGACCACCTGGCACGACCGCGGAATCCCGGCAAAGCCCGGGGCGTGGCTGACGACCGTGGCGCGGCGCCGGGCGCTCGACCTGCTGCGTCGCGACTCGGTGCTGCACCGCGCCATGCCGCTCCTGGTCCAGGACGAGGTGGAGCCGGAGCCCGCGCCGGACGAGGACTATCCCGATGAGCGGCTTCGGCTGATCTGCACCTGCTGCCACCCCGCGCTCGCCCAGGAGGCGCAGGTGGCGTTGACCCTCCGGCTCCTGTGCGGGCTGTCCACCGCGGAGGTGGCGCGCGCGTTCCTGGTCAGCGAACCGACGATGGCGGCCCGGATCACCCGCGCCAAGAAGAAGATCGCCGCCGCCGGCATCCCGTACCGCGTGCCGGCCCCGGATGAGCTGCCCGAACGGGTCGACGCCGTGCTCGCAGTCGTACACCTGCTGTTCACCACCGGCCACACGGCGCCGGCGGGCGCCGACCTGGTGCGGCTGGACCTCGTCGAGCGGGCGCGGGACCTGGCCCGGATGCTGCTCGCGTTGCAGCCGGACAACGCCGACGTGGCGGGGCTGCTGGCCTTGATCCTGCTCACCGACGCGCGTCGCGCCACCCGCGTCAACGACGCCGGCCAGCTGCTGCGGCTCGCCGAGCAGGACCGCTCCCGCTGGGACTCCGGCGCCATCGCGGAGGGAATCGCGCTGGTCAAGCGGGCGCTGCGCGCCCACCCGCCCGGCCGCTACGCACTGCAGGCGGCGATCGCCGCCGTACATGCGGAAGCGCCATCGTGGGGCGCCACGGACTGGGGCGAGATCGTGGCCCTCTACGACGTGCTGCGCGACATCTGGCCATCGCCGGTCGTGGCGCTGAACCGGGCGGCGGCGCTCGGCTTCGCTGCCGGACCCGCGGCGGGGCTCGCCGCGCTCGATCAGCTCGGCGCCGAACCGCAGTTGGCCGGTTACGGCTACCTGCCGGCCGCCCGCGCCGAATTCCTGCACCGCCTCGGCCGCGACGACGAGGCGCGGCTGGCGTTCGAGGAGGCGCTGCTGCTCACCGAGAACGAGGTGGAGCGGCAGTTCCTCGCCGACCGGCTCGCCGCGCTGTAGCGGGCAGCGGGCAGCGGTCAGCGGTCAGCGGTCAGCGGAAGGCGTCGAGGCCGGTGAGCTCCTGCCCGAGCACCAGCGTGTGCACCTCGTGGGTGCCCTCGTAGGTGAACACCGTCTCCAGGTTCACCGCGTGCCGCAGCACCGGGTACTCCGTGGTGATCCCGCTGCCGCCGAGGATGGAGCGCGCCTCGCGACAGATGTCGAGCGCGGCACGCACGTTGGCGAACTTGCCGAAGCTGATGTGCTTCGGCTGTGCCCGGCCCGCGTCCTTCAGCTCGCCGAGGCGACGGGCCGTGAGCTGGGCCTGCTGCAACGACACCGCCATCTCCGCCAGCTTGCGCTGGGTGAGCTGGAACCCGCCGATCGGGCGTCCGAACTGGATGCGGCTGGTCGAATAGTCCAGCGTCGCGGCCAGGGCGTCGCGCGCCGAGCCCGTCACCCCCCAGACGATGCCGAACCGTGCCTCGGTGAGGCAGCCGAGCGGCGCCTTCAGGCCGCGTGCCCCAGGCAGCTCGGCGGACGCGGGCAGCCGTACCTCGTCCATGATGAGTTCGCTGGTGACGGATGCCCGCAGCGAGATCTTGTGGTGCACGTCCTGCGTCGTGAAGCCGGCCATACCCCGCTCGACGAGGAAGCCACGGACGCCCTCCTCGGTGCGTGCCCACACGACCGCGACGTCGGAGAGGGAGCCGTTGGTGATCCACATCTTCGTGCCGGTCAGGACCCAGTCGCCGCCGTCGCGCCGCGCGCGCGTGCGCATCGAACCCGGGTCGGAGCCGGAGTCGGGCTCGGTCAGGCCGAAGCAGCCGATGGCGTTGCCCTTGGCAAGCTCCGGCAGCCAGCGCTGCTTCTGCTCCTCGCTGCCGTAGGCGTAGATGGCGTACATGGCCAGCGAGCCCTGCACGCTGACCAGCGACCGCAGCCCCGAGTCGACCGCCTCGATCTCGGCACAGACCAGCCCGTATTGCGACGGCTTGGCGCCCTGGCAGCCGTACCCGGACAGGTGCATGCCGAGCACGCCGAGCGCGCCGAACTCCTGCGCCAGCTCCCGAGCGGGCAGCGAGCCGCTCTCGAACCACTCGGCGATGTGCGGGCGCAGCCGGTCGTCGGCGAACCTGCGCACTGTGTCGCGCAGCAGCCGGTCCTCCTCGGACAGGTCGTCATCGAGATCGAGCAGATCCAGGCGGTCGAGTGCGTCGCTCATGTTGCGGAGATTACGCGGCGGATACCCTCCGGTGGTGCCACAGCAGCCGCCGCCGCTCGACTTCGACCCGATCGACCGGGCCGGGGAGCTGTGGGAGCTGCACTGGCCGGACGAGGAACCCGAGGTGTACGCCGCCATGCGTGCGGTCACGTCCATCATGCGGGCACACCAGATCCTCATCGCCCAGCTGGACGCGATGCTGCGCCCCTACGGCATCACGTTCAGCAGGTACGAGGCGCTGGTCCTGCTGGCCTACTCGCGAGCCGGCGCGCTACCGCTGTCCAAGATCGGCGAGCGGCTGCAGGTGCACGCCACCTCGGTGACGAACGTGATCGACCGGCTCGAAGGTGCCGGGCTGGTGCGCCGCGTACCCAACCCGAGAGACGGCCGCGGCACGTTGGCGGTGATCACCGACGCCGGCCGGGACGTGGCGCGCAAGGCCACGGCGGAGTTCAACGCCGCACGGTTCGCCATGACGGGGCTGGACGGCGAGGACCTCGGCCGGCTGTTCACGATCCTGCGCCGGCTACGGCAGACGGCGGAGGATTTCACCGAGGACTGAGCCCGCGCCGATAGCCTCCGCTCGAGCTGATTCCTCGTGATCGGAGCGCACCGTGTGGCACGACGTCTTCGCCCAGCAGATCCCGTTCGCCGAGAAGATCGTCCGGACGGTCCTCGTGTACGTCCTGATCGCGTTGCTGCTACGCGCGACGGGCAAGCGCGGGTTGGCCGGCCTGAACAGCCTCGACATCGTCGTGATGGTCCTGCTGTCCAACGTCGTGCAGAACGCGATCATCGGCAACGACAACAGCGTGACCGGCGGCGCGATCGGCGCCGTGACGCTGGTGGCGATCAACTCGGCGGTCAACCGTGCGGCGCTGCGCAGTGACCGGGCCTCGCGGATCTTCGACGGCACGGACACCACGGTCATCGAGTCCGGGCACGTCGTCGAGCGGGCCGAGCGCCGCCTCGGGCTGCGGCGCGCCGAGCTCGACCATGCCGTCCGGCTGCAGAACGGGGACGACATCAACCAGGTGGGGACCGGTGTCCTAGACCCGGGCGGGCAGCTGATCATCACCCTCAAGCCCGAGGAGCAGGGCGCCACCAAGCAGGACGTCGAGCGGTTGGCCGCGCAGCTCGACCGGCTGGAGCGGTTGCTGCGCCCGGGGCAGAGTAGCATTTAGTAGGACGTCCTAGTAATTTGTCGGACGTAGCGCGAAACCCGTCGGTAGCTCCTCTTTCCTAAGGTCAGGGCATGGACGCTGAACAGATCGCCGAGGGCGACGCCCGCTGGCGCGCCCGCTACGACGCCGCCCGCAAGGCCGAGCGTGACTACACGACGCTGTCCGGCACGGCGGTGCAGCCGCTCTACGGCCCCACCGGCGGGGACGAGCGGATGGAGCGCATCGGCTGGCCGGGGGAGTACCCGTTCACGCGGGGCATCCACCCCACCGGCTACCGCGGCAAGTCATGGACGATCCGGCAGTTCGCTGGCTTCGGCAACGCGCAGCAGACCAACGAGCGCTACAAGATGATCCTGGCCGAAGGCGGCGGCGGCCTGTCGGTGGCGTTCGACATGCCCACCCTGATGGGGCGCGACTCGGATGACGAGCGGGCGCTGGGTGAGGTGGGGCACTGCGGCGTGGCCATCGACTCCGCCGCGGACATGGACATCCTCTTCGACGGCATCGACCTGGCCGCCACCACGACGTCGATGACGATCTCCGGCCCCGCCGTCCCCGTCTTCTGCATGTACGTCGTCGCGGCCGAACGGCAGGGCGCGGACATCAGCACGCTGAACGGCACGCTGCAGACCGACATCTTCAAGGAGTACATCGCGCAGAAGGAGTGGATCTATCCTCCCGAGCCGCACCTGAAGCTGATCGGCGACCTGATGGAGTACGTCGCGCACGACGTCCCGGCGTACAAGCCGCTGTCGGTTTCCGGCTACCACATCCGCGAGGCCGGGGCGACGGCCGCTCAGGAGCTGGCGTTCACCCTCGCCGACGGTTTCGGCTACGTCGAGCTCGGGCTCTCGCGCGGGCTGGACATCGAGCAGTTCGCGCCGGGGCTGTCGTTCTTCTTCGACGCGCACATCGACTTCTTCGAGGAGATCGCGAAGCTGCGAGCGGCCCGCCGGATCTGGGCGCGGTGGCTGCGGGACGGCTACGGCGCGAAGACCGACAAGGCACTGTCGCTGCGCTTCCACACCCAGACCGCGGGGGTCTCGCTCACCGCGCAGCAGCCCGACAACAACATCGTGCGCACCGCCGTCGAGGCGCTGGCCGCGGTCCTGGCCGGCACGAACTCGCTGCACACCAACGCGCTGGACGAGGTGCTCGCGCTGCCGTCGGAGAAGGCGGCGCAGATCGCGCTGCGGACCCAGCAGGTGATCGCAGAGGAGACCGGCGTGCTCAACGTCGCGGACCCGCTCGGCGGATCCTGGTACGTCGAGGCGCTCACCGACAAGCTCGAGGCCGAGGCGGAACAGATCTTCGACCGGATCAAGGAGCTCGGCGGCGACGGCACGATCAGGTCCGGACTGCTGCGCGGGATCGAGGACGGCTGGTTCATCGGCGAGATCGCGGACTCGGCCTTCGCCTACCAGGTGGCGCTGGAGAAGGGCGACAAGCGCGTCGTCGGAGTGAACACCCTGACCGGCGACGTCGGCGACGAGCTGGCGATCCTCCGCGTCTCCCACGAGGTGGAGCTCGCGCAGCGCGAGGTCGTGACAGCGCGCCGCGCGTCCCGCGACCAGGAAGCGGTGGACGCCGCGCTGGATCGCATGGTGGCCGCGGCGAAGGCGGACGAGAACACCGTCCCGGCGATGCTGGACGCGGCGCGCGCGGAGGCCACCCTGGGCGAGATCTGCAACGCGTTCAAGCCACTGTGGGGCGAGTACCGGGAGCCCGCCCGCTTCTGATGGGTTACGGCTCGAAGGTGCCGCCACGGCCGGCACCGC
This sequence comes from Pseudonocardiales bacterium, assembly GCA_032160565.1. Classification (GTDB taxonomy): domain Bacteria; phylum Actinomycetota; class Actinomycetes; order Mycobacteriales; family Jatrophihabitantaceae; genus RYN-117. The sequence goes on from JAVHVL010000140.1 coordinate 7,666, forward strand.
CGGAGAAGCGGGCCGCACCCGCCTGTGCCTCCGCGAGCACGCTGCTGCCGTGCGCGAACTCGGCGGTCAGTGCGCCGCGCTCGTCCAGCGCGAACGCGTCGTAGACCGAGCGGCGATCCGAGCGGACGCAGGCCTGCGGGAAGCGGGCGATCTCGGCCGCCAGCTGCTGCGCCGCGGCCCGCCCCTCGCCGGGCGGCACGACGCGGTTGGCCAGCCCGATGGCCAGCGCCTCCTGCGCACCGACGGGGCGCCCGGTCAGGATCAGGTCCAGCGCCCTCCCGAGGCCGACGATGCGCGGCAGGCGGACGGTCCCGCCGTCGATCAGCGGCACGCCCCAACGGCGGCAGAAGACGCCGAGCACGGCATCGGACTCGACGACCCGGAGGTCACACCACAGCGCCAGCTCGAGGCCACCGGCCACGGCGTGCCCGCTCACCGCCGCGATCACCGGCTTGCCGAGCGCCATCCTGCTCGGCCCCATGGGGGCGGTGGCCGCGACGTCCGCGTCGAGCGGGTTGGACATGGCATGCAGGTCGGCACCCGCGCAGAACGTGCCGCCTGCGCCGGACAAAACCGCGACGGAGGCCGAGTCGTCAGCATCGAATTCGGCGAACGCGGCCGCGAGCGCATGCGCCGTGGGGCCGTCCACGGCGTTGCGCACCTCCGGGCGGTCGATGATGATCGTCCACACCGCGCCTTGACGTTCCACCCGTACCGGCATGCCGGAACCTCACCGGGCACACAGCGGATTGTCAACGTCTGGGAAACTAGACACATGCCTCCTGGTGCACCACGCCGACCAGTTCCGCCCAACCCCGCGATGAGCGCGGCCATGACGGGTGCCGTCGACCTCGCCGCCGTGAAGGCGCGCAACGAGGCCGCGGCCCGCGCGGCCGAGGCGCCGGGGCCCGCGCCCGGGCAGCACGTCGTCGACGTCACCGAGGAGACGTTCCAGACGGAGGTGCTCGACCGGTCCTTCCAGCTCCCCGTGCTCATCGAGGTGCACTCGCAGCGGTCAGCAGGCAGCCAGCAGCTGTCCGCGCTGCTGCAGCGGCTCGCGCAGGAGGCGGCCGGTGCGTGGCTGCTGGCCCGCGTCGACGTCGACGCCAACGCGCGCATCGCCCAGGCGCTGCAGGTTCAGGCGGTGCCCACCGTCTTCGCCGTGCTGGGCGGCCAGCTGGTACCCGGCTTCGAGGGTGTCCTGCCGGAGCAGCAGCTGCGCGAGTTCCTCGCCGCGGTGAGCCAGGCGGCGAAGGAGGCCGGGCTGCCCGGCGCATCGTCGGCACCGGCCGGAGATCAGCAGGACGAACCCGCGGAGGAGCCCGACGACCCCCGCTTCGTCGCGGCGGAGGCCGCGCTCCAGGAGGGCGACTACGACCTCGCCATCGAGCGGTACCAGGCGATCCTCAACGCCGAGCCGGCGAACACCGAGGCCGCGCTGGCGATGCGCCAAGTGCGGTTGCTCGCCCGCATCGAGTCCCACGACCCGGAGCTTGCCGCGCGGGCGGACTCCGAGCCGGACAACATCGAGGCGCAGCTCGCCGCCGCCGATCTGGACCTCGCGGGGAATGATGCCGATGCCGCTTTCGCGCGGCTGATCGGGCTGCTCTCCCGGAGCACCGGTGACGACCGCGAGACTGTCCGGCAACGGCTGGTCGAGTACTTCGACATCCTCGGCCCGGACGACCCGCGGGTCGCCCCAGCACGACGGGAGATGGCGCGGGTGCTCTTCTAGCCGGCGCGGCACGGCGTCGAACGCGTCTCGCTGGCCTTCGCTCCCTTCCCGGACCTGTTCGTCAACCGCAGCCACCTCGGGCTGCTGGCGAAGCAGTCCCGGACCTCGGCCCGTCCGGCTGCGGTGATCGCGTGGACCCGCTGGCTCTCGTCGCCGTCGTCGGCCGCCTCGACGAGGCCGTCGCGCTCCAGCCGGAACAGGGTGGTGTACACCTGAGCGACGTTCAGCGGCCGACCCGATGTTCGGATCGGCCGCTGCGCCCCGTGAAGAGGGTCGATCAGTTGACGGTGTGCGGCATCAGCGCGCCGTCGGGGATCACGCCCAGGCGGCCGGACTGGTAGTCCTCGATCGCCTGGATGAGCTCCTCCTTGGTGTTCATCACGAACGGGCCGTAGTGCGCCACCGGCTCGCGGATCGGCTGCCCGCCGAGCAGGACCACCTCGAAGGCCGGGTGGTTGGAGTCCTGACCCGCCGTCGCCGCGAACGTAAGCCGGTCGCCGGGGCCGAAGACCGCCAGCTGCCCGCCGCGGATCGGGCGCGCCTCGGCGCCCACCGTCCCGTTTCCGGAGAGGACATACACCAGCGCGTTGTACTCCGGCTGCCACGGCAGGGACACCTGCGCTCCGGGCTGCACCGTGGCGTGCGCCATCGTGATCGGCGTGTGCGTCGACCCCGGGCCGCCGTGCCCGTCGATGGCCCCGGCGATGATGCGCACCAGCGCGCCACCGTCCGCCGATGACACGAGCGTCGAGTCGGTGCCCTCGATCGCTTGGTACCGCGGCGCGGCGAACTTGTCCTTCGCGGGGAGGTTCACCCACAGCTGCAGGCCGTGGAAGAGGCCGCCCGAGACGACGAGCTGCTCGGGGGGCGTCTCGATGTGCAGGATGCCGGCGCCGGCCGTCATCCACTGCGTGGCGCCGTCGTTGATGACGCCGCCGCCCCCGTGGCTGTCCTGGTGCTGGAACGTGCCCTCGATCATGTACGTGACGGTCTCGAAGCCGCGGTGCGGGTGCCAGTTCGTGCCCTTGGGCTCGCCCGGCGAATAGTCGACCTCGCCCATCTGGTCCATGTGCACGAACGGGTCGAGGTCCTGCGCGGTGACGCCGGCGAAGGCGCGCACCACCGGGAACCCCTCACCCTCGTAGCCCTTCGGGCCGGTGGTGATCTGGCGGACCGGGCGCTCGGTGTCGCCCAGGGCGGCCGCGGCGATGCGCGGCAGAGTCAACGTGTCAGCGGTGACGGCTGGCATGGCGTCCTCCAAAGTAGTTGCAAGCTCAACGATACTCGGCACA
>JAVHVL010000147.1:0-3187 GCA_032160565.1 Pseudonocardiales bacterium
ATCGCCTGGCTCGTCTGGCACCTGACCCGGATCCAGGACGACCACATCGCTGACGCGGCCGGACGCGAGCGGGTCTGGACAGCCGAGGGTTGGGTCGCCCGGTTCGGGCTGCCCTTTCCGGAATCGGCTACCGGATATGGCCACCGAGCCGAGGACGTCGCGGCCGTGCGCGTCGAGTCCGATCTGCTCATCGGCTACCACGACGCCGTGCACGCGCAGACGATCCGCTTCGTGCGCACCCTGACCGACTCGGATCTCGACCGGATCGTGGACACCGCCTGGAACCCACCGGTGTCGCTCGGGGTGCGGCTGATCAGCGTCATCTCCGACGACCTGCAGCACGCGGGGCAGGCCGCGTTCGTCAGGGGCATCGTCGATCGCTGAGCCGGTACGCCCGAATGGTGCTGGCTCGTGGGGGTTCGATCACCCGAATCGGCGGGACCATCGCGGGTCAGCCGGGACCTTGGTCCCTGTCAACTGCCTACCTCGCGTGGAAAACTCTTACTTGGAAGATACGTCGACCTGCGGGGGTGGACGTATCGCCGGATACACCGACCTGCGGGGGTGGGGGTATCCATTCCAATGAACCGCCGCATGCGGGGAAGCGGGTCTCGAGCCCCTCGACCTGACGGAACATCGTCGGACCGGGGGGCTTTCGACTGCCCGGGCCGTTCGACTGCCCGGGCCGTTCGACTGCCCGGGCTCCGCAGCCTGAGTGGCGCCTTTGGCCTTGAGTGGCGCGCTGTATTGCGCCACTCAACGTCCGACTCGCCACTCGACGCAGGGGCAGGCGGTATCCACCGGCTGTGCACAGCGGTGTGGACGAAGCGGTGGACAACCCAGCCCTTCGGGGGATAACTGTGTAGCTTCTGTGGACAAGTGCAGCGCCGGGAAAAGAATCTTGAAAGTGCCGGGGACTGCCCCTTGTGCGGGCTGTCCGCGGCCAGTAGACATACGACATCGCCGAAGGGCGGGAGCCGATTTCGAAGGCAACTTCGGAAGGCCGGAAGGTCGGGAAACCGGCGCTCGAGGTTTGGTTTTCGCTTCAGGTGGTCGATCGGGCAACGCGGGCTCGCCGAGCGATCGGCGGGTGGTGCAGCCTGGTCGTGTGAGGCCCCTCCATCTCATACATGGAGGGGCCTCATTCATTTTGGCCCAGCATCGGCCGGGCATCCGGCAGCGACACGGCCCGGCTTCGCACTCCATGACCACGCACGCCATGACCACGCACGCCACGACCGCGACGTGGCTCCCGGAAACTGTCACCGCCGCGGGCGATACTCCGATCAGCCGGCTGAACCGCCGGCGCAGGCTCCGGGAGTATGCGCATGAGGCTCATCCACACGTCCGACTGGCACCTCGGTCGCTCGCTGCACGGAGAGCCCCTGATCGAGCAGCAGCGCGTGTTCCTCGATTGGCTGGTCGGGGTCGCCGCGGATCGGTCCGCTGACGCCGTCGTCGTGGCCGGCGACGTGTACGACCGGGCCATCCCGTCCACAGACGCCGTTGCGCTCCTCGACGGCGCGCTGGTCCAGTTCGCCCGAGCGGGCATCACGGTGATCATGACCAGCGGCAATCACGACTCAGCCATCCGGCTCGGCTTCGGCGGGGCTTTGCAGGAGGCTGCCGGCATCCACGTCCGCACCCGCGTTGCCGACCTCGATCGGCCGGTGGTACTGCGCGACGCCGGCGGGGAGGTGGCCGTCTACGGCATCCCGTACCTGCTCCCGGACGCGGTGATGGACGAGCTCGGCGCCGAGCGCTCGCACGCGTCGGTGCTTGCCGCGGCCGTCGGGCGCATCACCCGCCACGCCGCCGAGCGGGGCATCTCCCGCGTCGTGGCGCTGGCGCACGCGTTCGTCACCGGAGCCATCGAGTCGGAGTCCGAGCGGGACATCCGGGTGGGCGGGATCGGTGACGCGCCTGCCGGTGTGTTCGACGGCCTGACCTACACCGCACTGGGGCACCTGCACGGTCAGCAGCAGGTTGGCGCCGGCGTCCGGTACTCCGGTTCGCCGCTGGCGTTCTCCTTCTCCGAGCGCAACCATGTCAAGTCCGTCTCACTGGTCGACATCGCCGCCGACGGCACCGTCGACGTCGAGCTCGTCCCCACCCCGGTCGGGCGGCCGCTGCGTGAGGTCCGGGGGCGGTTGGACGAGCTCCTCGCCCGCGCCGACGCCGACCTGGCGGAGCTGGCCGGCGCGTCGGTCAAGGTGATCCTCACCGATCCGAGCCGCCCGCCGGCGCCGATGGAGCGGCTGCGGGAGAAGTGGCCGCACACCCTGTTCCTCGACTTCCAGCCCGAGGGTGCCCGCACCGATGCCGCGACCGACCTCGCCCGCCTGCGCGAGTCCACGGACCCGGTCGAGATCTGCGCCGCGTTCGTCGAATGGGTCGACAGCACCCGCCCGACTGCCGCGCAGCGTGACGCGCTGCAGACCGCGATCGAGGCAGTCGCGCGGATGGAGCTGTCCGCCTGATGCGGCTGCACACGCTCGAGCTCACCGCGATCGGCCCGTTCGCCACCAAGCAGATTGTCGACTTCGACGAGCTCGCCGCCGGCGGATTGTTCCTGCTCGACGGCCCGACCGGCGCGGGCAAGACGACCGTCCTCGACGCGATCACGTTCGCGCTCTACGGGCCCGGCGAGCGAGGCGGCGACGGCCGGTTGCACTCGGACTTCGCCGCGGCGGGCACTGAGCCGATCGTGCGCCTGGAGTTCTCACTGCGCGGCGTGCGGCATCGCGTCACCCGCTCGCCGGAGTACGAGCGGCTGAAGCGGCGCGGCGAGGGCACCACCAGGCAGCCGGCCCAGGCCCACCTCGAGCGGCTGGCGGCGGGCACCTGGGTGAGCCGCTCGTCGAACAAGGCGGAGGTCGCGGACATGCTGGCCGAGGAGCTCGGCCTCACCCGGGACCAGTTCACCCAGGTGGTCCTGCTGCCGCAGGGGGAGTTCGCCCGCTTCCTTCGCGCTACGGACGACGAGCGGCGCACCCTGCTCACGAAGCTGTTCGGCACGCAGCTCTACGACCGAATCACCGACGAGCTCGACCGCCGCCGCCAGGTCGCCGCGAAGGACCTCGACACGGCGGCGCGGCGGCTGCATTCCTGCGTGTCCGCCGCTGCCGAGGCCGCGGGCTTGAGTGCCGAGGACCGCGAACAGCTCGGGGCGCTGCCTCCGGCTGAC
>JAVHVL010000198.1:0-6291 GCA_032160565.1 Pseudonocardiales bacterium
GGCGGGACGACCGCCAACGGCTTCAGCCAGTTCGACACGTCGCTCAACGACACGGTGGCCGGCTTCTCCTCGCGCGGCATCGGCGATGCCGGCAACGTGAAGCCGGACGTGACCGCCGTGGGCGTGAGCGTCTTCTCCGCAGGCAACGGCACCGGCAAGCAGGGGCTCAACGACAGCGGCACGTCGATGGCGACGCCGATGGTCGCGGGTACCGCGGCACTGGTCCAGTCGATGCATCCGGACTGGAACGCCGAGCAGGTCAAGGCGGACATCATGAACACCGCCGACGCCGACCTGTTCAGCGCTACCAACCACACGGGCAACGAGTTCGCCCCGAACCGGGTCGGCTCCGGCCGGATCGACGTGAAGACGGCGCTGGACAACAACACGCTCGCCTACACGATCGACAACGCCTCGGACGGTACCGACAACGGCACCGTGAGCGCGTCCTTCGGCCCGCTCGCGATCACCCCCTCGGCCGCTGCGACGGTGCTCACCAAGACGATCAAGGTTCAGAACACGGACACGGCAGCGGCCAGCTACGCCGTCTCGTTCGTGAACCGCACCTCGATCCCTGGTGCCACCTACTCGGTGTCGCCGACCTCGGTCACCGTCGGCCCGCTCGCGAGCACGACCGTCACGCTGACGCTGACGATCAACCCGAGCCAGCTCACCAAGACCATCGACCCGACGCTCGACCGCACCCAGGGCGGCCTGCCGCGGGAGTACCAGGCAGACGCCAGCGGCATCGTGCTCTTCCAGGGCGCCGGCGTCCCGGACCTGCGGGTGCCGGCGTACGCCGCTCCCCGGCCGGCGTCCGCGATGACCCAGCCGTCGACGATGACGATGCCCGCCGGCGCCGTGCAGTCCAGCTTCCTTCCGCTCACGGGCACCAGGGTCAACCAGGGCGCGGGCAACACGGCGGTCCAGTCCACCGTCGCCGGCTTCGAGCTGCAGGCCAAGAGCGGTCTCGCTCCGACGTGCAGCAACGTGGTGACGTCCCAGTGCGTCCACTTCCCTGACGAACGGGCGGCGGACCTGAAGTACGTCGGGGCGACGACGGATACCCCGCAGCTGAACTCCATCGGGCAGAGCCCGCTGCAGAACGGGATGGCGTACTTCTCCGTCACGACCCAAGGAGCGTGGCGAACGCCGGCGTCGTCGCAGGAGTTCGACATCTACATCGACAGCAACGGCGACAACTCGCCCGACTCGGTGCTCTTCAACACCCGCCTCACCGGTAGCGACACCATGGTGAGCGAGCTCGTCGACCTGGGCACGGGTGAGGTCATCGACATCGAGACGATCGACGCCCGCTTCGGTGACACCGATACGGCGCTGATGAACAGCGACACGATGGTGATGCCGGTCGCGCTCGGCGCACTCCCGGGGCTCACGTCGGCGACATCGCGGATCAAGTACGCGGTGTTCTCGTTCTCTCCGTACCAGTCGGCGCCCGTCGACCAGGTCGGAGACATCAACCCCAACGGCAACTTCGTGAAGCCGCTCAGCATGGACGTCCTGCACCCCGGAGTCGCGGTGTACGGGTCCTACGACGGCGACGCGAGCCCGCTGCTGTTCCGTGACTCCCCCGGTTCGGTGCTCAACCTCAGGCGGGATGTGGCGGCGTACGGCGCCGACCATGGCATGGGCGCGCTGATCGTCCACCTCCACAACGCGCTGGGCAGCAAGGCGCAGGTCGTGGCGCTGAAGACCAAGCCGGCGGTGAGTGTGAAGCTCTCGGCGACGAAGATCAGGCCCGGCCAGACCGTCACCATCACGGTGACCGTCTCGAACAACGGCGGTGCGGTGCCGACGGGCAAGATCACTCTGGTGCACGTGAACGCCGGCGTGTCGGCCGTAGCAACGCTGGTGAACGGCAAGGCGACGATCAAGGTGACGCCCCACAAGGCGGGCACCTACGTGCACCGGGCCGACTACTCCGGCGATAGCAATTACCTGCCGGCCGGCTCGGCGAACGTGACGTTCACCGTCAGCTGACCCGCGGTCCACGCGAGGGGCCCGGCCGCACCTGCGGCCGGGCCCTTCTCGTCGGGGCGGCGGTCCGCGATGCGAAGCTGTTCGTATGCCGACAGACTCCGCCGATATCATCCAGCGGGCCAGCCGCGAGGTGTACCGCAACCCGTGGCTGGTGCTGCGAGAGGACGAGATCGAGTACGCCGACGGCAGCACCGGCAGCTACGCGGTGGTCGAGAAGCAGGACTTCGTCACCGTGCTGCCCTGGGCCGACGGCGGCTTCTGGCTGGTGCAGCAGTACCGGTACGCGGTCGGCACCCGCGAGTGGGAGTTCCCGCAGGGCGGCTGGTCAGCCGGGCACTCGGGCACCCCGGAAGAGCTCGCCGCCGCGGAGCTGGCCGAGGAGACCGGCCTGCGCGCGGAGCGATTCACCCGCCTCGGGCGGCTGTTCGCCTCCTACGGCTACAGCACGCAGTCCTTCGACGTGTACCTGGCGACCGGCCTCGCCGAGGGGCCGCACGGCCGGGAGGCCACCGAGCAGGACATGGTGCACAAGTGGTTCCCGGAGGCCGACGTCCGGGCGATGGTCCGCGCCGGGTCGTTCGCCGACTCGCACAGCGTCGCGGCGCTCGCCCTCTTCGACCTCAGGCGCTGAGGCGCAGCTTCAGCGAGTCCAGCTCGTCGCGCAGCGACGTCGGCAGCTGGCTGCCGATCTTGTCGAACCACTCCTCGATCGCGGGGATCTCGTCCTTCCACTCCTCGACCTTCACCGCGAGCGCTGCCCGCAGCCCGTCCTCGGTGAGCCCCAGGCCGGTGACGTCGAGGGCCTCCGGCGTGGGCACGCGCCCGATCGGCGTGTCGACCGCGGCGGCCTTGCCCTCGATGCGCTCCAGCGCCCACTTGATCACGCGCATGTTCTCGCCGAAGCCCGGCCAAAGGAACTTGCCGTCGGAGTCGCGGCGGAACCAGTTCACGTAGAAGATCTTCGGCAGCTTGACCGCGTCCGCGCCCTTGCCGACCTCGATCCAGTGCGCGAAGTAGTCGCCGGCGTTGTAGCCGATGAACGGCAGCATCGCCATCGGGTCGCGGCGCACGACGCCGACCGCGCCGGTGGCGGCGGCGGTCGTCTCGGAGGACAGGGTCGCCCCCATGAACACGCCGTGCTGCCAGTCGCGCGCCTCGGTGACGAGCGGAACGGTGTCGCGGCGTCGGCCGCCGAAGAAGATCGCGTCGAGCGGCACGCCGTTCGGGTCGTCCCACTCCGGCGCGCGGGTGTCGCACTGCTCGATCGGCGTGCAGTACCGCGAGTTCGGGTGGCTGGACAGCTCGCCTGCGGACGGGAGCGTGCGACCCGACCCATCCAGTCCGTCCGGGGTCCAGTCGCGCTTCTTCCAGTCGGTTAGGTGCGCGGGCGGCTCGCCCATGCCCTCCCACCAGATGTCGCCGCCGTCGGTCATCGCGACGTTGGTGAAGATGGAATTGCCCTTTGCGATCGTGCGCATCGCGTTGGGGTTCGTGTGGAAGTCCGTGCCCGGCGCGACGCCGAAGAAGCCGTTCTCGGGGTTGACGGCGTAGAAGCGGCCGTCGTCCCCGATGCGGATCCACGCGATGTCGTCGCCGATCGTCTCGAGCTTCCAGCCGGGCAGCGTCGGCTCCAGCATCGCCAGGTTCGTCTTGCCACAGGCGGACGGGAACGCGGCGGCGATGAAGTACGTCTTCTGCTCCGGCGAGGTGACCTTCGCGATGAGCATGTGCTCGGCCAGCCAGCCCTCGTCGCGAGCCTTCACCGAGGCGATGCGCAGCGAGTAGCACTTCTTGCCGAGCAACGCGTTGCCGCCATAGCCCGAACCGAAGGACCAGATCATCCGCTCCTCGGGGAACTGCACGATGTACTTGGTGTCGTTGCACGGCCACGGGACGTCGGCCTGGCCGGGCTCGAGCGGCGCGCCGACGGAGTGCAGCCCGGGCACGAACGGGCGCTCGTCGCCACCCTCGGTGAACAGCTCGAGTGCCTTGGTGCCGAGGCGGGTCATGATGTGCATCGAGGCGACCACGTACGGGGAGTCGGTGATCTCGACTCCGAGCATCGGCTCCTCGGCGGTGAGGGGCCCCATGCAGTACGGCAGGACGTACATGGTGCGGCCGCGCATCGAGCCGCGGAAGCGCTCGGTGAGGATGGCCTTCATGTCGTCCGGGTCCATCCAGTTATTGGTGGCGCCGGCGTCGCGGGAGTCGCGGCTGCAAATGAATGTGCGGTCCTCGACACGCGCCACGTCGGTGGGGTCGGAGGCGCACCAGAAAGAATTGGGCTTCTTCTGCGCATTGAGGCGTACGAACGTGCCATTCTCGACCAGCAGATCGGTGATCCGGATCCACTCCTCCGGCGAGCCGTCCACCCACTCGATCCGGTCCGGCTGCGTCAGATCTGCGGTCTCGCGGACCCAGGCGAGCAGGCGGGAATGCTGGGTGGGGGCGGTATCAAGACCAGGGATCGTGCTAGCCGTCATGAAGCTGTCTCCTCGCCAGTCAACGTTGACTGCGCTCCGGCGAGAGGCCGTCGCGTGCCACGGTGGAATCTGACGAGTTTAATCCCCGGTAACGCTTGCGGAATCGCGTTCAGTTGCGGCCCTTCTCACACGGAGTGATCGCTCACGTCACGTCACGTGCCACCGAGCTTCGGCGATTCCGTAGAGCCCGAATGCCAATAATCCGATGGCCGCGACGACGAGCAGCGCCTGGCCGAGCGGCTGCTGGGCCAGCGTCCGGATTGCCGCGTCGATGCCGGACGCTTTCGCGGGATCGAAGCGCACTGCGGCGTCGACGACGAGGATGCCGCTGAGCGTGACGATCAGCCCGCGGGCGACGGTGCCGACGAAACCGAGAGCGCGGACGACGGTGCGGGTACGGGGCCCCATGTCGCCCAGCCGCAGGTACTTCTCGAAGGACCGGTACAGGCCCTGACCGACGAGCACGATGCCGACGACGGCGATCGCGACGCCGATCACGCCGACCAGCAGCCGTCCGCCGGAGTGCGTCATCACTCTCGCCGAAAGATCTTGCGACCGCTCAGCCTGGTTCTCGCGCCGGCCGGCGATCACGCTGAACGCCGAGGCCGCCAGGAAGGCATAGATGATCGCGCGCCCCAACGACTGCAGCCGTGGCCCCGCGCGCTTGCCCTCGCCGGCAACGCCGAACGCCGCCTCGGCCAGGCGCCAGAGGCTGTAGCCCACCAGCCCGATCGCGATGACCCAGAGCACGACGAGGCCACCGGTGTGTGCCGCGAGGTCCTGGAAGGCGCCGCGCTGGTCGGCCTCGGAACGGCGGGCCCCGAACGCGATCGCGAACGTGAGGCCGCCGAGCAGTAGGTAGATCAGGGCACGCGCGAGCAGACCCAACCGGGCCAGAACCTCCATCGGCGTACTGCGCCGAACCTGCTGGCCGGTGACCTCCGCTGTCTTCACCCCCCAAACCTGCCCAACGGCCGGGGTGGGGAAACCGTGAAGTGGGTAGAGAGCAGTCGTGTCTCGCGAACGGTGGCTACTTTCCGCGGCGGAGCGTGGCAACCCGCACACGGAGCTGGATCGCCGCCACGGCGGCCAGGCCTGGACGACGGGTAATGACGTGCGTGCGCTGGTGCACGGCAGGGTGTACTTCGCCGAGCTGCGACGGCGGATCGATGCGATGCGCGCCGGTGACCTGCTCATGTTCACCGATTGGCGCGGTGATCCCGATGAGCTGTTGGACGGGCCCGGCACGGAGGTGTCGCGGGTGCTGTGCCGCGCCGCCGAACGCGGCGTGATCGTCAAGGGGCTGATCTGGCGTTCCCACCTCGACCGCTTCGCGTTCAGCGAGGCGGAGAACCGGCATCTCGGTGAGGAGATCGAGCGGGCCGGAGGCGAGTGCATCCGGGACATGCGGGTTCGCCCCGGCGGATCGCACCATCAGAAGTTCGTCGTGCTGCGGCACCCCGGCCGGCCCGAGCTGGATATCGCTTTCGCAGGCGGCATCGACCTGTGCCACAGCCGCAATGACGACGCCGAGCATGCCGGCGATCCGCAGCGCCAGCCGATGGCGGCCGTCTACGGCGAGCGGCCGCCCTGGCACGACGCGCAACTCGCGATCCGCGGCCCGGCGGTCGGCGACATCGAGTGGAGCTTCCGCGAGCGGTGGACCGACCCCGCTCCGGTGACCCGCAATCCCGCCTACCGGCTGGCGGACGCGCTGCGGCACGACGACGCCCGGGTCGGGCGCCTGCCGGAGCAGCTGCCCGACCCGGACGGCACCGGGACCCACACGGTGGAGGTGCTGCGGACC
>JAVHVL010000246.1:0-3165 GCA_032160565.1 Pseudonocardiales bacterium
GCCTGCTCGATGGCGCCGTACCAGTCCTGCCAGCGGGTGCGGTTGGTCTCCTGCCAGCTGGTGCCGTGGCCCGGCAGCAGCGGCAGGCGCACCGTGTAGCCGGCCGCAGCGAGGTGCTGGGCCCACGGCCGCATGCTGGCCGGCGTGCCGGTGAAGCCGTGGCTGAGGATCACCCCGACGGGGCCGCCGTCGGCGCTGAACGGCTCGGCGTCTGCTTGCAGGTTCACGTGGTCCCTCGTCTCGTCGCGGCCTCGGCACGTCAATCATGCCTTCCGCCGGCGCGGAGCGGTGCAGGTGGCGTGGATGGGGAGGGCTTGGTCGCGCGGTCGGGGCGGCACTACTGTCAGACCGGGATTATCGACGGGACGGCGGGGGGAGAAAAGGCCGTGTTCTACTGGTTCGCGAAGTTTGTCTTTCTCGGGCCGCTGCTGCGCGGTGTGTGGCGCCCGTGGACCGAAGGGCTGGAGAACATCCCCGACGACCGCCCGGCCATCCTCGCCAGCAACCACCTGTCCTTCTGCGACTCGTTCTTCATGCCGGTGATGGTGTCGCGCAAGGTCACCTTCCTGGCCAAGTCGGAGTACTTCACCACGCCGGGCATCAAGGGTTTCTTCTCCCGGCTCTTCTTCTCCGGCGTCGGCCAGGTGCCGATCGACCGCTCCGACTCCGACGCGTCCAAGGCCGCGCTGCACACCGGCGTGCGCGTGTTGCGCGAGGGCAAGCTGCTCGGCATCTATCCGGAGGGCACCCGCTCGCCGGACGGGCGGCTCTACCGGGGGAAGACCGGCGTTGCCCGGATGGCATTGGAGGCCGGCGCGGTCGTGATCCCGTGCGCGATGGTCAACACCGAGGTCATCCAGCCCCCCGGCCGGCTCATCCCGAAGCTGCGGCCGCGCCCCGGTGTGCGGTTCGGCAAGCCGCTGGACTTCTCCCGGTACGAGGGGATGTCCGGTGACCGCTTCGTCGAGCGCTCCATGACCGACGAGATCATGTACGAGCTGATGCTGCTGTCCGGCCAGGAGTACGTCGACCAGTACGCGGCGAAGGTGAAGAAGGCGCAGGGCAACGACGCCGGCTTCGGTGTGCGGGAGAAGGCGGAGGTGCGCGAGCTCGGCGACCGCATACCCGACACGCAGGCCAGCTGAGTGCGCTTCTTCTACGATTGCGAGTTCATCGAGGACGGCAGGACGATCGAGCTCGTCTCCATCGGCGTCGTGGACGAGTCCGGCCGCGAGTTCTACGCGGTCTCCACCGAGTTCGACCCGTCGAAGGCGATCGACTGGGTACGCCGCAACGTCCTCGACAAGCTGCCGCCGCCCGCCGACCCGGCCTGGCGCGGGCTGGCGCGGATCCGCACCGATCTCATGAAGTTCCTGACCGTCCCCGGCGAGACGATCGAGCTGTGGGCATGGATGGCGGCGTACGACCACGTCGCGCTCGCGCAGCTGTGGGGTGACATGCGCGCGCTGCCCCGCTCGATCCCGAGGTTCACCCACGAGCTGCGGCAGCGGTGGGAGGACGCCGGCTCGCCGGTGCTGCCGGCCGCGCCGCCCGACCAGCACGACGCGCTCGCCGACGCCCGCCACAACCTGGCCCGCTGGCGCGCGTTGGAGCAGCACAGCCTTACCGGGCAGTAGCTCGATAGGGTTCCGTCCGGCAGTGGCGCCGCACTGATCCGTTGGATCGATGCGGACACCGATCCAACGGATCGGACCAGACCGATCGACCGGTTCGAAGCAGAGACGAGAGGATTCCCCCCATGCGAATTGGCGTGCTCACCGGTGGCGGTGACTGCCCGGGGCTCAATGCGGTCATCCGGGCCGTCGTCCGCAAGGGCGTCGGCTTCTACGGGCACGAGTTCGTCGGGTTCCGCGACGGCTGGAAGGGGCCGCTGGAGAACGTCACCATGCCGCTGGGCGTGCCGGAGGTGCGCGGCATCCTCCCGCGCGGCGGCACGATCCTCGGCTCGTCGCGCACGAACCCGTTCTCCGTCGAGGGGGGCTTCGAGAAGATCCGCGCCACCATGCAGGATCTCGGCGTCGAGGCCCTGATCGCGATCGGCGGTGAGGACACCCTCGGCGTGGCAACCAGGCTGGGCGAGATGGGGGTCAACGTCGTCGGGGTGCCGAAGACCATCGACAACGACCTCAATGCCACCGACTACACGTTCGGCTTCGACACCGCAGTGAACATCGCGATGGAGGCCATCGACCGGCTGCACACGACGGCCGAGTCCCACCACCGCGCGCTCATCGTCGAGGTGATGGGGCGGCACGCCGGCTGGATCGCGCTGCACGCCGGTATGGCCGGCGGGGCCAACGTGATCCTGATCCCCGAGTTGCCGTTCTCCCTCGAGCGGGTCTGCGCCTACGTGGAGAGCCGGTTCCAGTCGCACTACGCCCCGATCATCGTCGTGGCCGAGGGAGCCACGCCGGACGGCGGCGAGAACGCCACGGTGGACAAGGGGCTCGACGCGTTCGGTCACGTGCGCCTCGGCGGCATCGGGGAATGGCTCGCCGATCAGATCGAGAAGCACACCGGCAAGGAGGCCCGGACGACCGTGCTGGGGCACATCCAGCGCGGCGGCACCCCGTCGGCGTTCGACCGGGTGCTGGCCACCCGGTTCGGCGTGCACGCGGTGGACGCCGTGCACGATCACGACTGGGGCAAGATGGTCGCGCTACGCGGCACCGACATAGTGCGGGTGCCCCTCAGCGACGCCACCGCCACGCTGAAGGTGGTGCGCCCCGAGCTGTACGGCGAGGCCGAGGTGTTCTTCGGCTGATCCGCTCGGAGGTACGTTCTTCGTCCGATCCGCCCCGAACCGCGTGTCACCTGCCGTCTACGCTTGACAGGTGACCCTGCCGCTCCACGACGCCCCGCCTGCCCCCGCCGATCCGGGGCTGGACGTATGGCGATCGTTGCCGGCGGCGCAGCAGCCCGACTGGCCGGACGCCGTCGAGCTGCGGGAGGTGGCGCTCACCCTCGCCGGCATGCCGCCGCTGGTGGTTGCGTCCGAGGTGGATCAGCTTCGTGAGCGGCTCGCCGCGGTTGCCCGCGGCGAGGCGTTCCTGCTGCAGGGCGGCGTCTGCGCCGAGACGTTCGCCACCAGCTCGCAGGCCGACATCGCCGCGAAGGTGCGGGTACTGCTGCAGATGGCGGTGG
>JAVHVL010000347.1:0-12427 GCA_032160565.1 Pseudonocardiales bacterium
CTCAGCCGACGACGGGCAGGGTGAGCGCCTGGCCGCTCGAGCCGGTGGTCACGGTGACGGCGGTGGGGGTGGCCCCGCCGCGGTAGTTGACGTCGCCGCCGGCCAGCATGAGCTGGATCCGGTGCCCCGGCGCGAACTGGTGCGCGATGCCCGGCAGCGTGATCCGCACGGGCTTGGTCGGGTCCGGGACGCGGACGGGTGCGACCAGGCCGTGGATCAGCGACGCCGTGCCGTCCGGCGCCACGTCGTAGATCTTCGCGAACACGACGAGCTGCCCCGCCGGGCCGGACGGCGACGTCAGGGCGGCCGCGGGGGCGTCCAGCTTGACGGTGAGCACCGGTGCACCGACCACGTTCACCGCAGTGGTGAGCGCCGGCGAGGACCAGGACACGTACGTGCCCGGAGCGTTCGAGTCCGGCAGGTCCAGCGGCACCGGCGTGGCCGAGCCGAGCGCGTCCAGCCCACCCAGGCTGGTCGGCGCGCCGGCCGGCGGCGTGAGCATCGACTGCGAGCCCTGGCCGATGCCGAGCACGTTGGTGGTGAGGGCATTGCCGGCGGACAGGTAGTACGTGCGTGCCTTGCCGACCGGGTAGTTCCCGGTCTCCGCGAACGTGCCCGTCCAATCGCGGTAGTAGGCGAAGGACGAGCCGGTGCTGACCGCGAGCCCCTTGAGGTAATGGTCGAACCACGCCTGGATGCGGGAGTTCTCGTAGGCCAGGCCGGCCGCCGACGGCGTACCGCCGGAATGCCCCTGCTCGCGCCACAGCATCGCCACCGGCGTGTGCTGCGCCTTCAGCGCGGCGTAGGTGGCGACCGCCTCGTTCAGGTTGAAGAGGGTGTCCACCTGCCCCTGGTCGAGCAGCACCGGGATCCGGATCTTGCTGAGGTAGGTCTCGACCGAGGCGTGCTGCAGGTGCGCGATGTCAGCCGGGGCGAGGTATCCGGTGCTGCCGCCGTACACCAGGGCGGGGCAGACGAAGTCGGCGAAGTTCGGGCAGCCGATCAGCCGGGACGGGTCGTTCTGCGCGTACAGCGCGCCGTCGAAGATCCCCTCGGCGGAGAAACCCGCCGCCCAGCTGGACTTCGTGGCACCCGGTGTCGCGGTGGTCACCCCGTGCACCTGGCCGGTGTTGTTCGGGTCGAGCGAGTAGGACAGGTCGTTCCAAGTGATCTGCGGGTTCAGCGCGTCGATGCGCGGGTCGACGGACGCCGCCGCGAACTGCACCTGCCCGCCGTAGCTGCCGCCCCACATGCCGACGCGCGGGTCGTACCCGTCGGCGTGGCCGGCGTGGTCGACGCCGTCGTGGGTCACCACGTCCAGCGCCGGCGCGGCCGCGGTGTGGGCCGCATCCGTGAACGCGATCCCCGGTGCCCCGCCGAGGTAGCTGACCAGCTGGCTGGCCGCCACGCCGTCGTAGTCCGGGTCGTCCAGCGTGATCTTGCAGCCGGAGCCGCCGAAGCCCAGCCCGGAGTACGAGAGCACGACGTAGCCCAGCCCGGCCTCCTTCTCGGCGAACGGCACCTGGTCGGTGTCGGAACCGCCGAAGCCGTTCGTGGTGAGGATGGCCGGCACGCGGCTGGTCGGCGTCGCCGTCGACGGCGTGAACAGCAGCCCGACGATGTCGCACGTCTGGGTCCCCGCCGGGCCAACCGTCACCTTGAAGTGCAGGGTCTGCGTGCTGAAGCTGCCCGCCGCGTGGGCCGACCCCTCGATCAGGGCCGGGGCAGCGAGGGCCCCGACCAGGATCGCCGCGGAGCACGCGGCGCGAAGCCGGCGGGCGGCTGGGCGGCGGGCGGCTGCGTCGTCAGATCGGCGGGCGGCTGGGTGGGCAGATCGGCGGGCGGCTGGGTGGGCAGATCGTCGCGCGAGCGGCATGCCGGGCTCCTCGGTCGGGTTGCCTGTACAACGAGACCGAAACCGGCAAGTTACTCGCCGGTCACATCCGCGGACCGGCGGCTGCGCGCCGCCGCTACCGGCTCACGTCGCCGCCGGCTTACAGCGGCGTGACGTACGCGCCGCTGATACCGCCGTCCACGAGGAACGTCGACGCGGTGATGAACGAGGCGTCGTCGCTGGCCAGGAACGCCACCGCGGCCGCGATCTCATCGGCCTCCGCGAAGCGCCCGATCGGGATGTGCACCAGCCGGCGGGCGGCGCGCTCCGGGTCCTTCGCGAACAGCTCCTGCAGCAGCGGCGTGTTCACCGGGCCGGGGCAGAGCGCGTTCACCCGCACGCCGTCGCGCGCGAACTGCACGCCGAGCTCGCGGCTCATCGCGAGCACGCCGCCCTTGCTCGCGGTGTAGGAGATCTGCGAGGTCGCCGAGCCCATCACGGCCACGAACGAGGCGGTGTTGATGATCGACCCACCACCGTTGGCGCGCATGTGCTCGATGGCGTACTTGCAGCAGAGGTACACCGAGGTCAGGTTCACCTCCTGCACGCGGCGCCAGGCATCCAGCCCCGTGGTCAGGATGGAGTCGTCGTCCGGCGGGGAGATGCCGGCGTTGTTGAAGGCGATGTCGACGTGGCCGTAGTCGCGGACGGCGCCCTCGAACAGCGCGCGCACCTGCGCCTCGTCGGTCACGTCGACCTGCACCGGCGACCCGCCCACCTCGGCTGCCGCCTTCGCGCCGGCCTCGGCGTCGATGTCGGCGCAGACCACGTCCGCGCCCTCGGCGGCGAAGCGGCGCGCAGTCGCCAGGCCGATGCCGCTGCCGGCACCGGTCACCACGGCCACCTTGCCGGCGAGCCGCCCTACGGATGCAGTCATCGTCACTCCTTGGTCGAGATGAAGACGTTCTTGGTCTCGGTGAACGCGAACGGCGCGTCCGGCCCCAGCTCGCGCCCCAGCCCTGAGGACTTGAAGCCGCCGAACGGCGTCCAGTAGCGGACCGACGAGTTGGAGTTGACCGAGAGGTTGCCTGCCTCGATGCCGCGGCTCACCCGGATGGCGCGCCCGACGTCGCGTGTCCAGATCGACCCGGACAGGCCGAAGTCGCTGTCGTTGGCGATGCGGACCGCGTCGGCCTCGTCGTCGAAGGGGACGACGGCGACGACGGGGCCGAAGATCTCCTCGTGCAGCACCCGGTCGTCGAGGCGGCTAGGGGTTAGCACGGTCGGCGGGAACCAGAAGCCCGGGCCGTCCGGGGCGCTGCCGCGGAACGCGACCTGGGCGTCGTCGGGCACGTAGGCGGCCACGCGGTCGCGCTGCGCCGCGCTGATCAGCGGCCCCATCTCGGCCTTCTCGTCCGCCGGGTCGGTGACGACCATGCCCTGTACCGCGGCCTCGAACAGCGCCATGAAGCGGTCGAAGGCGCTGCGCTCCACGAGGATGCGCGAGCGCGCGCAGCAGTCCTGGCCGGCGTTGTCGAACACCGCATACGGTGCCGACGCCGCGGCGGCCTCGAGGTCGGCGTCCGCGAAGACCACGTTGGCGCTCTTGCCGCCCAGCTCGAGGGTCACCGGCTTGATCCGCGCCGCGCAGCCGGACATGACCTGCCGCCCGACCTCGGTCGAGCCGGTGAAGACGATCTTCGCGACGTCCGGGTGCTCGACGAGGCGCTGCCCGACGACGCTGCCCTTGCCGGGCAGCACCTGGAAGACGTCGGTGGGCAGGCCGGCTTCCAGCGCCAGCTCGGCGAGGCGCAGGGCGGTCAGCGGCGTGAGCTCCGCGGGCTTGAGGACCACCGTGTTCCCCGCGGCCAGCGCCGGTGCGAACGCCCACGAGGCGATCGGCATCGGGAAGTTCCACGGCACGATGGCGCCGACGACGCCCAGCGGTTCGTGGAACGTCACGTCCAGGCCGTCGGCGACCGGGATCTGCTGGCCGATCAGCCGCTCCGGCGCGGCGGAGTAGTACGCGATCACGTCGCGGACGTTGCCGGCCTCCCAGCGTGCGTTTCCGATCGTGTGGCCGGAGTTCTCGACCTCCATCTGGGCGAGATGCTCGCGGTCGCCGTCGACGGCGTCGGCGAAGCGGCGAAGCAGCCGGGCGCGGTCCCCGGGCGCGACGGCTCGCCACGATGCGAATGCCTTGCGGGAGCGGGCAATCGCGTCATCCGCGGCGTCGGCGTCCAGCTGCGGGACTCGCGCGACCGCCTGCTCGGTAGCGGGGTTGACGACGGTGTACACGGGCGCGGTCACATCCGCTCGAAGCCGCGGACCCGCTCCCAGTCAGTGACTGCGGCGTCGAAGGCGGCCAGCTCGACGCGGGCGGTGTTGGCGTAGTGGTCGACCACCTCGTCACCGAGGCTCTTGCGGGCCAGGTCGCTGCCCCCGAGCAGTTCGGCGGCCTCGCGCAGCGTGGTCGGCACGCGGGGCGCGTCGCTGACGTACGCGTTGCCGGCGAAGGCATCCTGCAACGGCAGCTCGTTCTCGATGCCGTGCAGCCCCGCGGCAATCATCGCGGCCACGGCCAGATAGGGGTTGACGTCCCCGCCGGGCAGCCGGTTCTCGAAGCGCAGGCTCGCCCCGTGCCCGATGACGCGCAGCGCGCAGGTGCGGTTGTCCAGCCCCCATGCCACGGCCGTGGGCGCGAAGGAGCCGGCCTGGTACCGCTTGTAGGAGTTGATGTTCGGCGCGAAGAAGTAGCTCAGCTCGCGCAGCGCCGCGAGCTGCCCGGCGAGGAACTGCTCGAAGACCGGGGAGACGCCGCCGGGCCGGTCACCGGCGAAGACCGGCTCGCCGTCCTCCGTGCGCAGCGAAAGGTGGATGTGGCACGAGTTGCCCTCGCGCTGGTCGTACTTCGCCATGAACGTCAGGGCAGAGCCGTGCTGCGCGGCGATCTCCTTGGCGCCTGTCTTGTAGATCGTGTGGTTGTCGCAGGTGCGCAGCGCGTCGGTGTACTTGAACGCGATCTCGTGCTGGCCGAGGTTGCACTCGCCCTTCGCGGACTCGACCTGCATGCCCGCATCGCGCATCCCGAGGCGAATTGCTCGCAGCAGCGGCTCCACCCGGCTGGTGCCGAGGATCGAGTAGTCGACGTTGTACTGGTTCGACGGCGTCAGGCCGGTGTAGTGCTTCTGCCAGGCTGCTTCGTAGGTGTCGTCGAACAGGATGAACTCCAGTTCCGTGCCGACCATCGGGGTCCAGCCCCGCTCGGCGAGGCGATCCACCTGGCGCTTCAGGATCTGCCGCGGCGACTCGACGACTGGTGTGCCGTCGAGCCACTGCACGTCGCCGATGAGCATCGCCGTGCCGGGCTGCCAGGGGACAGCGCGCAGGCTGGCCACGTCTGGCGCCATCACGAAGTCGCCGTAGCCGCGCTCCCACGACGAGATCTGGTAGCCCTCGACGGTGTTCATCTCGATGTCCACGGCCAGCAGGTAGTTGCACCCCTCCGTGCCGTGCGGCAGCACGTCGTTGAGGAAGTACGCGGCGTCGATGCGCTTGCCCTGCAGCCGCCCCTGGAGGTCGACGATCGCCAGTACGACTGTGTCGATCGCGCCGCTGGCGACCTGTGCGCGCAGTTCGTCGACGCTCATGGGTGGTGCGGGCATCGGGATCACCTCTCCGAGAAGGTTTGCTGAACCTACCTTTTCGACGAGCGGACCGGAAGGCCGCCAAGCGATTCAGCTCAAGAAGCCGCGCAGCAGCGCCGCCGTGCCGTCGACGTGCTCCTCCATCTCGATCCGCGCCCGGTCGCTCTGCCCGGCGAGGATCGCGTCCACGATCGCCGCGTGCTGCACGTCGGAGTGCGCGATGTTCGCGGGGATGACGGGGATCGCGCGCAGCAGCTCGTCCAGCCGCATCTGCACGTCGGCGACGACCGCGGTGACCGACGCGCTGCCGCCGAGCGCGGCAATGGCCAGGTGCAGTCTCGAGTCGGCGAGGCGGCGCCGGGCGGGCGGCGCGTCAGTGGCGTCGGCGAGGTAGCGGTGCAGGCTGGCGCGGTCGGCCGCGGTCAGCGTGCGGTTCGCCGCCAGCGCGGCCGCGCCCGGCTCGACGACCCGGCGCAGATCGAGCGCATCGTCCAGGGCGTGCCCGAGTGAGCGGCTGATCTGCTCGGCGCGGCGCGGCCGCTTGACCTTGGGCGAGACCACGAACGTGCCACCGCCGCGGCCCCGCCGGGACTCGACCAGTCCGGCGTCGCGCAGCGCCTTGATCGCCTCGCGCAGGGTCACCCGGCTGACCCCGAACGTGTCGGCCAGCTCCCGCTCGGGCGGCAGCCGCTCCCCGTCGGTCAGCACACCCAGCCGGATGCTCTGCGCGAGCCGCTCGACCGTCACCTCGAACGCGTTGCGCACCGGTACCGGCGAGAACACGGTGCGTGCCCAGAGCGCCTCGACGTTGCCCTCGACCATCACGCGCCGACCGTCGCCGCGTGGTCGCGATAGGCCGCGCATGCCGCGACGAAACCGGCGAACAGCGCCGCCCCGTCGTGCACCTCGGGGTGCCATTGCACTCCGACCACCCAGGCCGCACCGGGCAGTTCGACGGCCTCGACCGTGCCGTCGGCCGCCCAGCCGGTGGCCGCGAGTCCGTCACCCAGCCGCAGCACGCGCTGGTGGTGATACGTTGCCACGCTCGCCTGCTGGCCGAGCAACGCGCCGATCCGGCTGGCAGGCGCGAGCCGCACGTCGTGCCGGCCGTGCGCACCCACCGTCGGGCAGTGGCCGTCGTGGCCGACGAGGTCAGGCAGGTGCTGGGCCAGATCACCACCCAGCGCGACGTTCAGCACCTGCATGCCGCGGCAGATCGCGAGCAACGGCAGCCCCCGCCGCACCGCCAGCTGAGCGAGCACGAGCTCCCAGCCGTCGCGGTCGGCGCGCGCCGCGCCGGTATGGGGGTCGCGCTGCGCCCCGTACCGTGCCGGGTCGACATCAGCGCCACCGGCCAGCACCAGACCGTGCAGGCCGTCGAGCACCGCATCGGCCGCGCGACGTACGTCTTGTGCGGACGGCGGGAGCAGCACCGCGACGGCGCCGGCCGCATCCACCTCGTCGGCGTAACTGGCCGGCAGCAGGTCCGCCGGCTCGTTCCACACGCCCCAACTCGCCGCCTCGCGGTACGTGGTCAACCCGACGCGCGGTGGTTTCATGGCGTCATTCTCCCCGGATCCGCTCGCTCTTCGGGTCGAACAGCGGCTCGGCCGCGACGGCGCCGCCCACCCACGTCCCGAACAGGTCGACGGCGAGGGCCGTGCCCGGCCCGGCCTCGATGGGCAGGTATGCGTACGCGATGGAAGACCTTGTGGTGTAACCGAATCCGCCCGAGGTCACCCGCCCCACGACCCGCCCGTCGATGCGGACCGGTTCGTTGCCCAACACCACCGAGAGCGGGTCGTCCAGCAGGATCGCCCGAAGTCGGCGCTGCGGCCCGTCCCGCTTGACCGCCGCGACGGCATCCCGCCCGGCGAAGCCGCCGGGCTTGTCGAGTTTCACGCAGAAGCCCAGCCCGGCTTCATACGGGTTCGTCTCGGCGGTGATGTCCGTACCCCAGACGCGATAGCCCTTCTCCAGCCGCATGCTTTCGATCGCCCGGTAACCGGCCGCGAGCACACCGTGGTCCTGACCGGCACCCCAAAGCGCGCGCCACAGCGCCGCGCCGTACTCGCTGGACGCGTACAGCTCCCAGCCGAGTTCGCCGACGAAGGTGACGCGCAGCGCGCGCACCGGGACGTCGGCGACAGTGATCTCCTGCGCGGTCATGAACGGGAACGCGGCGTTGTCGAGGTCGGCCGGCGTCAACGGGCCGAGGATGTCGCGGGAGCGCGGCCCCCATAGGGCGAAGCAGCAGTACTGACCGGTGACATCGGCGATGCGCACGTCGGCGCCGCGGCGCCGCGCCTGACGCTGCAGCCAGCGCATGTCGTGGGTGCCGTACGCGGTGCCGGTGACGACCAGGAACACATCGGCGGCGGTGCGGGTGACGGTGAAGTCCGCCTCGATCCCGCCACGGCTGTTGAGCGCCTGCGTGTAGGTGATCGCGCCGACGTCGCGGGCCACCGCGTTGTCGCAGGCCCAGTCCAGGAACTGCGCCGCGTCGGGGCCGCTGACCTCGATCTTCGCAAACGACGACTCGTCGAACAGCCCGGCGGTGCCACGCGTCCCGAGGTGCTCGGCGCCGATGGCGGGCGACCACTCGCGGCCGGCCCAGCCGTGCGGCCGCAGCTGCTCGTCGCCCCCTGCGGCGTTGCTCTCGTAGTAGTCCACGCGTTCCCAGCCGGCCTTCTCGCCGAACCGCGCGCCGTGGCGGGCGTGCCAGTCGTAGACCGGTGAGACGCGCAGCGGCCGCCCGGCCTCGCGCTGCAGCCCGGGGTAAGGGATGTCGTAGTAGGTGCGGTACGTCTCCAGGGTGCGGGCCAGTGTGTAGCTCGGCGAGCGGTACTGCCGGCCGAACCGGTTGACGTCCATGTGCCAGACGTCGAAGCCCGGGTCGCCGCCGACGATCCACTCCGCCATCACCTTGCCGATGCCGCCGGCGCCCGCGATCCCGTGCGCGCAGAACCCCGCGGCGACGAAGAAGCCGGCCACCTCGGTCTCGCCGAGGCAGAACTCGTTGTCCGGCGTGAACGCCTCGGGGCCGTTGATGACGGTGCGCACGCCGATGTCCGCCATGACCGGCACGCGGCGCTGCGCATTGTCCGCGATCTCCTCCATCCGTCCCCAGTTCTCCGGTAGCAGACGGCCGTTGAAGTCCGGCGGGATCGCGTCGTAGGAGTGCGGCGTCGCAGTCCACGCCTCCGGGTTGCGCTCGTATCCGCCCATCACCAGCCCGTCGACCTCCTGGCGGAAGTAGACGAGCAGGTCGGGGTCGCGCAGCGTCGGCAGCGGGGTGTCGCGCCGCGGCAGGAACGGCTCGGTCACGACGTATTGGTGAGACATCGGCACGAGCGGAACGCGCACGCCCGCCATTCGCGCGATCTCCGCGGCGAACATGCCGCCGCAGTCGACGACCAGCTCGCAGCTGATGTCACCGCGTTCGGTACGCACGCTCCGGACTTGCCCTTCGTGGACGTCGATTCCGGTCACCCTCGTGTGCGGGACGATCCGCACGCCGGAAGCGCGCGCCAGGTTGGCCAGCGCGTAGCAGAGCTGCGACGGGTCGAGGTAACCGTCGGAATCGAGGTACGCGGCGCCGACCACGCCGTCGAGGTCGATCAGCGGGAAGCGCTCGGCGGCCTCCTCCGGCGAGATCTCGTGCAGCGGCAGGTCGTAGGTGCGCGCCCAGCTGATCTGCCGGCGGATCTCCTCCAGCCGCTCCGGCGAGGACGCCAGCTTGATACTGCCGCTCTCGGCCCACCCGACGCTGTGCTCGCTCTTCTCCAAACGGCGGTAGAGATCGACGGAGTACATGTTCATGCGGGTCAACGTCGGGTCGGCGCGCAGTTGGCCCACCAGCCCCGCGGAGTGGAACGTCGACCCACTCGTCAGCTCGGCGCGGTCGAGGAGCACGACGTCGGTCTCGCCGAGTTCGGCGAGATGGAACGCGACGCTCGCCCCGCCGACTCCGCCACCGATGATGACGATTCGGGCGGAGCCGGGTAGTTCGCGCACAGCCGTCACGGCTGCCCATCATGCTGCGCAACGGGATCCGCGACAAGCGGCTCGCCGACTTTAAAGGTCTGGGGGCTAGACCGTTGCGCGTCGGCGGGCCTACCATCCCGACACTGCACAGCGAAGGTTCTTCCACCGCGGTCGCTTTCCGAGGAGGACGTGTGACTGCCCAGCGGATCCGCCCTCGCGGCGCTGTCTCGCTCGCCGACCCGGCTCGGGGCGATCGCGAGACGCTGGCGCGCGCGCTTGACGGACTTCCCGCGCTGGACGGAGTTCTGCCGGAGTTGGTGCCGTTGCCAGGAGGCCTCAGCAACCGCAATTACCGGGTCAGCATGCCATCGGGGGTGTTGGCCGTCGCACGCTTCACGTCCGGCAAGAGCACATTGCTGGCGATCGACCGGGATGCGGAGTTTCGTAACGCCACCATTGCCGCGCAGTCGGGCGTGGGGCCGGCGGTGCTGGGGTACGCACCCAGCTACGGCGTCTCCCTGGCCGAATGGATCGACGGGCACACCTTCGCCTCCGACGAGCTCGACGACGGCCCGATCCTTTCGCGCATCGCCGCCGCGTGCGCCCGCCTGCACGCCGGCCCCCGGTTCGGGAACGACTTCGACATGTTCGACATCCAGGAGCGCTACCTGTCGATCGTCCGCGGCAACGGTTACCGCCTGCCTGCGCGTTATGCGGAGTTCGAACCGCAGGTGGCGCGGATCCGCGCAGCCCTGGCGGCGTGCCCCATCGGCACGGTGCCGTGCCACAACGACCTGCTCGCGGCGAACATCATGGACGACGGCGAGCGGATCTGGCTCATCGACTACGAGTACTCGGGCAACAACGACCCCTGCTTCGAGCTCGGCAACATCTGGAGCGAGGCGGGTCTGGGTCTCGACCGTCTCGAGGAGCTCGTCACCGCCTATTACGGCCGGCCGGCGCCGGCGCTCGTCGCACGGGCCCGGCTGCTGGCACTGATGTCGAAGTACGGCTGGACGCTGTGGGCGTCGATCCAGGACGCGGTCAGCGATGTCGACTTCGACTTCTGGGCGTGGGGCATGGAGAAGTACGAGCGCGCCGTCGCGGAGTTCGACGGCCCGGAGTTTTCCCGTTTGATCACCGATGTCACCCGGCTCGACCGACCGCGAGGGAGCAAGCGCAGTGTCTGACACGAAAATTGTCGGCGAGGACGAGAAGAGACTGGCCGAACTCGGTTACAAGCAGGAGCTGAACCGCTCCTGGTCCGGCTTCTCCAACTTCGCGATCTCGTTCTCGATCATCTCGATCCTGGCCGGCTGCTTCACCACGTTCGCTGTCGGCTGGAACAACGGCGGGCCGGCGGCCATCGCCTGGGGCTGGCCCATTGCCTCTGCGTTCATCCTGGTCATCGGGCTGTGCATGTCCGAACTGGTGTCCGCGTTCCCGACGTCGGGCGGCATCTACTGGTGGGCCTCGAAGCTCGGTGGCGCCAAGGCGGGTTACTACACCGGCTGGCTCAACCTGATCGGGCTTCTCGCGATCGACGCTTCGGTCGCCTACGGGTGCGCGACGTTCTTCGACCTCACCCTCGACACGTACAGCAAGTCGTGGGCGGCCCATTACAGCCTCACCCGCGTATTCATCATCTTCCTTGTCGTGCTTGTGCTTGTAGCGCTGGTGAACATTTTCTCGAGCCACCTGCTGGCCGTGCTCAACAACATCTCGGTGTGGTGGCACGTGGCCGGAGCGAGCCTGGTGGTGCTCATCCTCCTGTTCGCGCCGAGCAGGCACGCGAAGGTGTCGTCCATTTTCACGCACACCGCGAACAACACCGGCTTCTTCGGCGGCCACACCGGCGGGATGGCGTTCTTCCTCGGTGTCATCCCGCTATCGGTGATCCTCACGCAGTACACGATCACCGGCTACGACGCGTCCGCCCACCTGTCGGAGGAGACGCACAGCGCGGCGGACTCGGCCGCCAAGGGCATCTGGCGCTCGATCTTCTACTCGGCGATCGGTGGCTGGATCCTGCTGCTGGCGTTCCTGTTCGCCGTCCAGGATGAGTCCGGTGTCACCAAAGGCGGCGGCGGCGTGGGCGTCATCTTCAGCCAGGCGCTTACGACGAACTGGGCGAGCCTCGTGCTGTTCATCTCGACTGCCGGCCAGTTCTTCTGCACGGTGGCGTGCATGACCAGTACCACGCGGATGCTGTTCGCGTTCAGCCGTGACGGCGCAGTGCCCGGAGCGACGTACTGGTCGCGCCTGAACAAGAACAAGGTCCCGGTCTACGGCGTGATCGTCTCGGCGATCATTGCGGTGCTGCTTACCGCGCCGGCGCTCGTGAAGGTGGACATCGGCGGCGCGCCGGTACCCGTCGCGTTCTTCGCCGTCGTGTCGATCGGCGTCGTGGGGCTCTACGTCGCGTTCGGCATCCCGATCTTCTTGCGCTGGAAGGCCGGCGACAGCTTCAAGCCGGGCGCCTGGACCCTGGGTAGCAAGTACAAGTGGATGTGCCTGGTGGCCGTCGCGGAGATCACAGTGACCTCCGTGATCGCACTCTTGCCCACCTCGGCGGCTGGCGCACCTTGGTACAAGGGCTTCGGCTGGGCGAGCATGAAGTACGTCAACTACACGCCTATCGTCGTGGTGGGTGCGCTGTTGGTGCTCTGGGCCGGCTGGCACCTCTCGGCGAAGAAGTGGTTCACCGGCCCGAAGATGACGATCGACCTGCCGCCCGGCGTCTCCGCTGCGGACGAGATCGAGCTCGAGCACCACGGCAGCACGGCACACCGCCCCGTCGGCGAGACGGAGCCGGAGGAGCCGCCCGCCGATCTCGTGCACTGAGCGACCTCGCGTCGAGTGGCGCCCTCCCGGTCGGCGCCACTCGACGGATGGGTTCACTAGGCGGTGCAGTCGAGCTGGGCGTCGGCCCAGTCGCCGTGGTCGTTGCCGTTGCCGT
>JAVHVL010000094.1:0-2695 GCA_032160565.1 Pseudonocardiales bacterium
TCGTAGACGAAGGCGTCGGTCACGAGAACTCCTTTCCTCACGACAGCACGCGTCGGCGCGCGCCGACTGCCGCGGCGCCGACCGGCCACCTGTGCGGTACCTGGAACCGGGCGTGCTCAGTCCGCCCAGCTCAGCGAGTTCTTGAGGCCGACTTCGATGTCGGCGGCGGCGGCCCGCACCGCGGGAACGAGCGCGCGCATCTCCTTCACCGACTTGCGGCCGATGTGCGTCGACAGGTTGATCGCGGCACGCACCCGGCCGGTGCGGTCGCGCACCGGGACCGCGATCGCGACCAGCCCCTCCTCGAGCTCCTGGTTCACGAGCGCGTAGCCGTCCTCGCGGACCCGGTTGAGTTCGGCTCGTAAGGCGTCGACGTCGGTGATCGTGCGCGGCAGCACCGGGACGAGCTCATAGGTGTCGAGATAGACGTCGAGGTCCGCAGGCGGCAGGTTAGCGAGCAGCACGCGCCCCATCGCGGTCGCGTAGGCGGGACGCCGAGCGCCGATGTTGACCGAGATGGTCATCAGCGCCGGGCCCGGCACCCGCACGACGTATACAACGTCACCGCCGTCGAGGATGGAGCCCTCGCTGGCCTCGCCGGTTTCGGCGACGAGCTGCACGAGGCGCGGCAGGGCGATATCCGGGAAGGACAGGGCGGATAGGTACGCATAGCCGAGTTCGAGCACACGCGGCGTGAGCTCGAACCGGTTGTGCCTGCCATACACGTAGCCGAGCTCGCCGAGCGTCAGTAGGAACCGGCGCACCGCGGCGCGGGTCAGGCCGACCTCCTGCGCGATCTCCGAGACCGTCATCGACGGCCGCTCGGAGTTGAAGACGCGGATGATCGCGAGACCACGCTCGAGCGACTGGACGAAGTCGCGGGAGCGACCGTTGCCGCCGGCCTCGTCGTCGTCGAGCGTGCCGTCATCGACGGTACGGCTGGATGCGCCAGGCACAGCTCGTCCTCCCGGGGGGTGGTCACGCGGATTCGTCGTCACGCGGCTACCTGATGTACGAGGCACCATTGATGTCCAAAGTCGATCCCGTGAGACTAGGGCAGCCGTCGGTGGCCAGGAACGCGATCAAGATCGCCACCTCCTCCGGCTCAACGTACCGGCCCATCGCCAGACCATCGGCCACCGCGGAGCGTGCGGTGTCATCGTGTCCCGCTACGCCCATGCCCGCGTCCACGACGCCAGGAGCGACGACGTGTACGCGCAGACCGTCACGCACATAGGCGCGCGCGAAGGTCTGGGCGAGGTTGCGTATGGCGGCCTTGGACGCCGCGTACGAACTGACGTCCTTGATCCGTGAGCCCTGCTCGGCCGCCCAGCTCGACAGGACGATGACCGTGCCGGAGCCGCGGGCGACGAACGCGCGCACGGCCTCGCGCATCAGGGCCCCCGCGCCGACGACGTTGACCTGCAGCGCCTGCCGCCAGCCGGCGTCCCACTCCGCGTCCGGACCGTCGACCGGGGTGTCCGGGATGACCGCCGCGTTGAGCACCAGGACGTCCACCTGACGCGCCGCGGAGGCTTCGCGCCACAGCTGCCGCGCCGCGTCCGGCGTATCGAGGTCACCGGCGAGCAGCACGGCGCGTTCGGTCGGCACACCGGCCAAGGCCGTCTCAGCGCCGGACCGGTCGGAGCGGTAGTGCGCAAGCACGGTGGCGCCGGCCGCCGCGAGGGTCTGCGCGGTGATCCGGCCGATGCCGCCAGAGGCTCCGGTGAGCAGAACGGTGCGTCCGGCGAGGGCTGTGGCGTCGAGGATCATCGGGCCGGCCCTCAGAGAATTCCGCAGTCGACGTTGAGCAGCTGGCCGGTCATGCCCGACGACATGCCGCTCGTCAGGAACGTGATCACGTCGACGACTTCGGCCACGGTTGCGATCCGCTCGAGCGCCGTCGCGCGGCCCGCCTGGTCGATGGCCTCGTCCACGGTCAGCCCGGTGCGGTCCTGGCGGGCCGACATGCGTGACCGCAGCGCCTCGGTCGCGATCGGGCCGGGGGCCACGGCGTTGACGCGCACGCCGTCGGGGCCGAGGGCGAGCGCCGCCGAGCGCACGATGCCCAGCGCTGCATGCTTGCTTGCCACGTAGCTGGCGAGGTTGGGATCGCCGCGCCACGAGTTCAGCGAGGCCACGACGGTGATTGTCGAGCCGGCTTCGAGGAGTGGTGCCGCGTGCTTGATCGTTGCGGCGACGCCGAGCACGTTGATCGCCAGGACGCGTTCGAAGTCGCTGAGGTCCAGGTCGGCCGGCCGCTGCCACGACGGCACGACACCCGCGGCGGCCACTACCGCATCGAGACCACCTAGCGACTTGGCGGAGGCATGCACTGCCGCGGCGATGCTCTGTTCATCGCGGACGTCGGCGGCCGCGGTGCCCCACCCGGCGGGAGGCGACGCCGGCAGGGACGACGCGAGGTCGATGATCACGCCAGAGGCACCGAGGTCGGCGAACCGGGCCGCCACGGCGGCGCCGATGCCGTTCGCGCCGCCGGTGACCAGCGCGCGACGGCCCGCGAGTGGCTTGCTCTCGCCGGTCACAGCGACACCGCCGCGTCGCGCAGGACGGCGTGGTCGGCGACCGGGTCGCCGTCGCGCGGATCCACCTCGACGATCACCTCGTCGACGCCGGCCTTCGCGAGGTCGGCGAGACGGGAAGCCACCAAGTCGGCACGCTCGGCAGAGTCGAT
>JAVHVL010000381.1:0-3000 GCA_032160565.1 Pseudonocardiales bacterium
CACGTCCGGCGGCTCCACGCAGGGCGGGTCGACGCTGACCATGCAGTACGTCAAGCAGATCCGCTACTACCAGGCGGGCCAGGACATCGCGAAGCAGCAGTCCGCGATCGACCAGAACCTGAACCGCAAGATCGAGGACGCCAAGTGCGCGATCTACCTCGAGGAGACCAAGCACGAGTCGAAGGACACGATCCTCGACAACTACCTGAACATCGCGTTCTTCGGTGAGAACTCCTACGGCATCGAGACGGCCGCGCAGACCTACTTCGGCAAGCCCGCCAGCAAGCTCACCCTCTCCGAGTCCGCGCTGCTCGTCGGCCTGCTGCGCGCGCCCAGCGAGTACGACCCGTTCGTGAACCCGCAGGCCGCGAAGGACCGCCGCAACCAGGTACTGCAGAACCTCGTCGACACCCACCACCTGTCGCAGGCCGCCGCCGACAAGCTCAAGCCGAAGCCGGTCAACCTGGCCACCACCAAGCCCCCCGTCCAGCACGAGGGCTGCGCGAACGCGAACTCCTCCATCGCCAACGTCGGGTTCTTCTGCGAGTACGCGCAGACGTGGCTGCAGAACGTCCAGGGCATCACCAACCTGGACACCGGGGGCTACAAGATCGTCACCACGCTGGACGCGAAGCTGCAGAGCAGCATGCAGGCCGGCATCTCGTCGGTGTTCCCCGGCTCTGCGGCGATGACCGCTGCGCTGCCGGCCGTCGACCCGCACACCGGCAACGTGCTCGCGATGGCGACCAACAAGGCGTTCGGCACGAACAAGTCGGCCAAGGACAACACGCACACCTCGCTGCCGATCTTCACCAGCTACACCGCATCCGGCGCGTCCACGTACAAGCTGTTCTCCCTGCTTGCGGCGCTGCAGACGGGCGTGCCGTCGAGCTGGACGATGGCCACCAACCAGACCGGCAAGGGCTACCTGCCGTCCAACTGCTACGGCGCGAGCAAGCCGGCGGTGAACGGTGATGCGCAGGTCGCGTACAGCATCAACGAGTCGCTGACGAGCGCGACCGTGAAGTCGTCCAACACGTTCTTCGTGGGGATGGACGACGAGCTGTTCAGCTGCGAACTGCAGCCGATCGTGAACATCGCGCTGCGGCTCGGGCTGAACGGGCTCAAGCAGCCACAGGACGGCGGGACCGGCAAGACGACGATCGCCCAGGACATCGTCACCCAGCAGAACGTGCTGCGCATCGCGCTGGGCAGCGGCATCGGCACCAGCCCGCTGGAGCTGGCCGGGGCCTACGCGGCCGTCGCGAACAACGGCAAGTTCA
The DNA here is from genome assembly GCA_032160565.1 of Pseudonocardiales bacterium. Classification (GTDB taxonomy): domain Bacteria; phylum Actinomycetota; class Actinomycetes; order Mycobacteriales; family Jatrophihabitantaceae; genus RYN-117. The sequence continues at coordinate 1,284 of JAVHVL010000381.1, forward strand.
ACAACCCCGCCCCGATCCTCGCCATCACCGACGCGAGCGGGCACCCGATCACGGTCAAGCGCTCGCCGGGCGTGCAGGCCGTCAGCCCGCAGGTGGCGGCGCAGGCGGTGCAGATCCTCAGCGGCGACACCAAGTTCCCGGGCACGTCCGCCCAGCCGTTCCAGAGCTGGTATGCCACGAACGGCAGCGTGGTCGCCGGCAAGACCGGAACCGCGGTCGCCAGTGCGGAGAACAAGAACTCGGCGCTGTGGTTCGTCGGCATGACGCCGAACATCGTCGCGACGAGCGCCGTGTTCAACCCGAGCGGCCCGTCACAGCCGATCGCCTCGCTGCCGGGCATCGCCGACCCGGGGAACAACGCCTACGGTGACTACGCCTCCGGCCTCTGGCTCAGCGCCCTGCGCTCGACGTTGACCGGTCAGCAGTGGAGCTGGACGGACCCGAACTCAACGGTCCTCGGCAACCCGGTTCCCTCCGTCGTCGGCATGGACCCCGCGACCGCGAAGACGAGGCTCGCGGCCGCCGGTTACAGGATGGCCATGTTCAACGGCAGCACGCAGTGCGCGAGCGCCCAGCCGTTCGGCAAGATCGCGTTCGCCGGCCCGTCGCTGGCCCCGCCGGGTGCCACGATCACGGTGTGCCCGAGCAACGGCATCTCGCAGCAGATCTACGTCCCGCCGGTAACCAAGAAGCCCACGAAGACGCCGAGCAACACGCCCGGCAGCCCCACCGGTCCGAGCAGCACGCCCACCAAGACCCGCGGGCGGCCGACGCATTAGTCATTTCGGGCCGATCTTCCTGCGGATCCGGCACCCATACCCGTCGCAGCGCAGGAAGATCCGTCGGCTAGGCGAGCTGGCGGCGCACCTCGTCGCTCACCCGCTTGCCGTCGGCGCGGCCGGCCACCTTGGGCTGCACGGCTTTCATGACGGCGCCCATCTGCTGCGGGCCGGCGGCGCCGGTCTCCGCGATGGCACTGCGCACCAGCTCGGCGAGCTCGTCGTCGGCGAGCTGGGCGGGCAGGTAGGCGTCGAGCACAGTGCCCTCGGCACGCTCCCGGTCGGCGAGCTCGGCGCGCCCGGCGGCGTCGAACGCCTCGGCGGCCTCGCGGCGCTTCTTGGCCTCACGGGTGAGCACGCGCAGGACCTCGTCGTCGCTCAGCTCGCGGGCCTGCTTGCCGGCCACCTCCTCCGTGGTGACGGCGGTGAGCGCCATCCGCAGCGTGGCTGTGGTCAACTCGTCGCGGGCCTTCATCGCGGTGTTGAGGTCGGCGTGCAGACGCGCTTTGAGCTCGGGCATGGGACTCACCGTACCGACGGCCCCCCATTGCATAAGGTGGGCGGATGTCCTGGGTGATGCGTGCTGCCGGGGTGACGACGGCCGCGGGGCTGGCAACGCTTGCCTACGGCGGGCTCATCGAGCGCAACGCGTACACGCTGCGGCGCTTCGATGTCCCGGTGCTGAACCCGGGCTCGAAGCCGATCCGGCTGTTGCACGTATCGGATCTGCACATCACCCCGCCGCAGCGGCGCAAGCACGAGTGGATCCGCGGCCTGGCGCAGCTCGAACCGGACGTCGTGGTCAACACCGGCGACACCATCTCGGCGCCAGACGGGATCCCGGCGGTGCTGCACGCGCTGGAGCCGCTGCTGGCGTTCCCCGGCGCGTTCGTCCCGGGCAACAACGACTACTACGCGCCGCGGCCGAAGAACCCGCT
>JAVHVL010000384.1:0-4324 GCA_032160565.1 Pseudonocardiales bacterium
GCGGGTGATCGCGTTCGCCGATCGCCCGGACTACGCGGCGGTGGCCAAGTCGCTGGGCATGCCGGTCGGCAGCATCGGCCCCACCCGCGGCCGGTGCCTGGCCAAGCTCCGCCTGCAACTCGACAGCGACCCCGGATGGGAGAGCTGATGGCTCCTCAATCTCGCCGCCCGACCCTCGCCGAACTCAGCGCGGGTCAGATCGACGCGGCCGACATCCAGGTGCTGGCCCAGCTCGCCCAGCTATACGAGACCCTCGACCCCGTACCGGACAACCTGATCGAGCGGATCAAGTTCGGCATCACGCTGGACTCCCTGCATGCCGAGATCGCCGAGCTGCAGCGCTCGACCGATCTCGCGGGCGTGCGCGCGGAGGCGGCCGAGGCGCAGACGGTGACGTTCACGAGCGCGAGCCTGACGACGATGGTGACGATGACGCCGCTGTCCACGGACCGAGTACGCGTCGACGGGTGGATCACTCCCGGTGCGGACGTGGCGGTGGAGCTGCGGCTGGTCAGCGACAGTCTGCACACCATCGCCGACGCCGACGGGAGGTTCGTCTTCGAGGACGTGCCGCGCGGCCTGGCGCAGTTCGTCCTTCGCTCGCCGGGGAGCACACTGTTGCCCGTGATCACTCCCTCGATCGATCTCTAGACGGAGGGCCAGGTGGCCCCGAGACCGTCGCCGGCCGGGCTTGCCGCGGCTGCCGATCTGCATGCGCGCGGTGTGACCGAACAGAACCTCGGCCATCTCGTCCGAGCTCTTCGGCTCCTCAACGGGGCTCGCGCCGCTCTGGACGCCGAGCCGGCGCTGGCCGCGAGCCCGGCGGGTGAGGGGCTGGCGGCCGCGATCTGGATCAGCATCGCGCTGAACCACGCCGAGGTCCGGGGAGCGGATCGCGGCGCGGCCGCGCTTCGCGAGGCTCGGGCTCGCGCGGCGCGGACGGGCGACCCGGCTCTGCTGGTCCGCGTCCACAGCCAGTCCGCGCTCATCGCGCTGCGCATCGGGGAGTACGACGAGGCGCTGGAGCAGTTCGCCGCTGCCGAGACGATGCTGGAGCACGCCGACGACAACGACACGTTCGCGATCTTGCTGAACGCCGGCACGCTGCGGCTGTTTCGCGGCGACCTCGCCGGCGCCCGCAGCTCGTTGACGCGAGCGGTCGACTTCGCCCGCGGTGTGGGCATGCGGGTGGGGGAGTTCAAGGCCCTGCACAACCTCGGCTATCTCGAGTTCCTCGCCGGCGACCTGCCGAGGGCTTTGCACGGGATGAACGAGACGCTGAAGCTCGGCGCGGACCTGCCGCGGGGGATCCCGCTGCTCGATCGGGCCCGCGTGCTGGCGGAGGCGGGGCTCACGAGAGAGGCCGACGTGGCGCTCGCCGAGGCCGGCGAGATCTTTCGGCGGGACAGCCTCGCTCAGGATCTGGCCGAGGTCGAGCTCGAGCGGGCCCGATGCGCGCTGGTCGCCGGCGATGTTCCGGCAGCGCGAAGGTTCGCCGCTCAGGCGCGCAATCGGTTCCGTCGGCGTGGGAACCACCGATGGCGGCGCAGCGCGGAGACGGTGCTGTTGCAGGGCGACCTGGCCGCCGGTCGCCCAGCGTCGCGGCTGATCGGCCCGGCGTCGCGGCTCAAGGCCGAGCTGGAAGCCGAAGGGCTGCCGCTGAACGCGCGGATCGCGGGCTTGATCGCCGCGGAGGCCTACCTGGCCGCGCAGCGTCCGGACGAGGCGGCGGCGGTGATCCAATCCGTCCGGCCGCCGAGCACCAGCGATCCCATTACCGGGCGGATGCACTATTCGTACGTCTCCGCCCGGCTTCGCGTGGCACGCGGGGAGGCCGCGGCGGCCAGCCGGATCGTGCGCGGCGGCCTGCGGACCCTCGACGCCTACCAGGCCAGCTTCGGCAGCATCGATCTTCAGACCGCCGCCGCGGTGCACGGCCGGCGTCTCGGGGATCTCGGGATCGCGATTGCGCTGTCCGAGCGCCGCGCCGCGGCCGTGTTCGCCGCTGCCGAGCGCGCCCGAGCCACGTCCAGCCGGCTCCCGGCGGTGCGACCGCCCGCGGATCCGGAAGCGGCGGAGCTGCTTTCGGAGCTGCGTCAGACGGTGGAGGGGCTGCGCGGCGCGCTCCAGGACGCCGCGGCCATGGCGCCTCTGCTGCGCAGGCGGCGGGAGCTCGAGCGCGCGATCACCGCGCGGCGCTGGACGCTAGCCGGGTCGGGTGACGCAAGACCGACGGCCCGCCTCGAAGAGGTTCGCGCAGCCGCTTCGGCAGCCGACACAACCGTTGTCGTCTACGTCGAGGCAGAGGGCGAGCTACACGCCGTGGTGACGGGCCGCGGACGGATGCGGCTGCATGCCCTCGGGCCGTCCGATGTCGTGACCGAGCAGGTCCGCCGCGTCCGTGCCGACCTCGACGTCCTCGCCCAGCCTCGCCTGCCAGGCCACCTCGCCGGCGCCGTACGCAGCTCGTTCGACCGATCGACGGCTCTGCTGGACCGGTCGTTGCTGGCGCCACTGGGTGTCGACGGGAGCCGGCTGGTCATCGTCTCGACTGGCATCCTCGGCCAGCTGCCCTGGGGGACGTTGCCGTCGCTGCGGGGTGTGCCCGTCGTCGTCGCGCCGTCCGCCACCGCGTGGCTTGACGCGAGCGAGCAGGACGGCGCCGGCGGGCGGCGGAGGGTCGTCGCATTCGCCGGCCCGGACCTGTGGCGCGCCGAGCACGAGGTAGCCGGCATCGAGCAGGCGTGGGGCACGGCGGCAGTACACGTCGGCGCGGCGGCAGGCCGGTCGGCGCTCACCCGCGCGATGGCGGCCGGCAGCGTCGTCCACGTCGCCGCGCACGGCACGCACCAGACGGAGAACCCGCTGTTCTCCTGCCTGCGGCTGGCCGACGGTCCGCTGTTCGCCCACGAGCTGGACCAGACCGCGCGCACGCCGGAGCACGTGATCCTGTCGGCCTGCGAGCTGGGGCTGGCCACCGTGCGCCCGGGCGACGAGGCGCTCGGCCTCACCAGCGTGCTGCTGCACCTCGGCACGCGCAGCGTCGTGGCCGGCGTCGCGCGCGTGGGGGACGAGCTCGCGGCGGGCACGATGATCGCCTACCACGAGCGGCTCGCCGCGGGGGAGGACTCCGCCGCCGCCCTCGCCGAGGCAACGGCCAAGGCGGACTCGCCCGTCCCGTTCGTCTGCTTCGGCGCCAGCTGGCGACGGGGATTTGGAGCGCGCCGCCCCCGTCGCGTACCGTAACCAACTGATCCAACCGAAGACCGCTGGTCGTCACGTGCGCGCATGTGACCGAACGCCTCCGGAGCGCCGGAGCGGCCCGCGCAGGATGGACGGTTCGGTGTGACCACCGCCCCGTGCGCCCTGCGCCGGGGCGTTTCTCATCTCTGCGGGTCAGGCCAGCCCGACACGAATGAGAGGAGGTAGCACATGACCAACGTCCATTCCCGGCAGTCGCCGAGCGGCGAGAAGGTCAGCGCCGTTGCCGAGATCACCGAGCAGTTCGCGAACTCCTCCGCCGCCGTCATCACCGAGTACCGCGGTCTGTCGGTCAAGCAGGTCACCCAGCTGCGCCGGGCCCTGGGCCGCGACACCACGTATGCGGTCGTCAAGAACACCCTGACTCGGCGGGCGGCCGCCGACGCGGGTGTCGCCATCGACGAGAGCCTGCTGGTCGGGCCGACCGCCATCGCGTTCGTCTCCGGCGACCCGGTCGAGGCGGCCAAGGGGCTGCGCGACTTCGCCAAGGCCAACCCGCTGCTCGTCATCAAGGGCGGCGTTCTCGATGGCAAGTCGCTCTCCGCGGCCGAGGTCGCCAAGATCGCCGACCTGGAGTCGCGCGAGGTGCTGCTCGCCAAGCTCGCCGGTGCGCTCAAGGCGCTGCCGACGCGTGCGGCCGGGCTGTTCCAGGCTCCGCTGTCGCAGATGGCCCGCCTGGCCAAGGCGCTCGAGGAGAAGAAGCCCGCAGATGCCGCGGCTGCCGCTCCCGCCGCCGAGGCCGCTACCGACACCGCCGAGGCACCTGCCGAGGTTGTCGAGGCAGCGACAGAGACCGCCGAGGCACCTGCCGAGGCTGCCGTCGCGGACACCGCCGAGGCACCTGCCGAGGCTGCGGTCGCGGAGACCGCCGAGGCCGCTACCGACACCGCCGAGGCACCTGCCGAGGCAACCCAAACCCCCGCCGAGCCGGCGGAGCAGTAACCCACTCAACCGCCGGCTCATCCGGCGAGAAAGAAAGGACGCCACCAGGGCGAAGCTCGGTACCGACGAGTTGCTCGACGCTTTCAAGGAGATGACCCTGCTCGAGCTCTCCGAGTTCGTG
>JAVHVL010000428.1:0-3158 GCA_032160565.1 Pseudonocardiales bacterium
GCCCACGGCCTGCTGGGCCAGGCGTCGTCCGTCCTCGCCGAGGCGTCGGCCGCCGACACGGCGCCCGAGCGCTTCTGCCTCGCGCACCTGGCGGCGCTGCGTACCGCGGCCGCGGTATTCGCCGAGCGTGGCCGACCGGCAACCACTCGTCGCAGGCTGGTCAGCGCGTGGGTGCTGCTGGAGTCGGTGGCGCCGGAGTTCGGGGAATGGGCGGCGTACTTCGCGGCCACGGCGCCGGCCCGGGCAGCCGTCGAGGCGGGAGCGGTCAGCGCGGTGTCGCAGCGCGACGCCGATGACCAGCTGCGCGCCGCGGAGGAGTTCCGGTCGCTCGTCGAGTCGGCGCTCGGCCTGCTCAGCACCCCGCTGGCGAGCTGACTACCGCCGTTGCGTCGGTGTCCGGCGTTATGGTTCGAGGCGTGCAGACCGAGACGCGCCGCGACGGAACCGCTCCCGGGCGCCAACGGCTCGTCTGGCAGCTGCTCACGGAGGCGCTGTCGTCTGTGACGCCCGAGTCCGGCCCGGCCACGGTCCTGGACTGCGGCGGCGGCAGCGGCAGCTTCGCGGTCCCGCTTGCTCAGGCCGGCGCGCAGGTCACGGTGGTGGACGTCAGCGTCGACGCGCTGGCCACGCTGCACCGGCGCGCCGACGAGGTCGGCGTCGCGCACCTGGTGCGGCCGGTCCAAGCGGATGTGGAAGCGCTCGGTGAGGCCTTGCCGGCGGCGAACTTCGATCTGGTCCTCGCGCACGGCATCCTGGAGGCGGTCGATCACGTGGCGCCGGCTTTCGACGCCATCGCTGCCGCGGTACGCCCCGGCGCGCTGCTGAGCGTGCTCGTCGGGAACCCCGTGGCGGGCGTCCTGGCGCGAGCGCTCTCCGGTGACCTCGCGGCCGCGCTGGCGGAGCTGCGCGGTCTGGACACCTCGTTCGCACCGGGGCCGGGGAGCGTCCTCGCGCTGTGCGCAGCCGCCGGCTTCCAGGTCGAGCAGGTGCACGGCGTCGGCGTCTTCTCCGAACTGGTACCCGGCTCGGCGCTCGACGCCCCAGGGGCAGGCGAGGCCCTGACCGACCTCGAGGCGGAGAGCGCGGTGCGGCCGCCGTTCTCCGAGATCGCCAGCCGCGTCCACACGCTGGCGCGGCGCCCGGGCTGAGGCGGCCGACGTGGGTCGTAGCGCTGATGTCCCGAGGGCCGCGGGGGAGTTCGACGGAGACGACGCGGGTTGCCCGATCCTGCACGTCGACATGGACGCCTTCTTCGCCAGCGTCGAGATCAAGCGCCACCCCGAGCTGCGCGGCAAGCCTGTCGTCGTCGGCGGCGGTGTGCGCGGCGTGGTGGCTGCGGCGTCCTACGAAGCGCGGCGGTACGGCATCCGGAGCGCGATGCCGATGGGGCAGGCGCACCGGCTGTGTCGGCACCTGGTCGTCGTCCCGCCCGATCGGGCCGCGTACGCCGAGGCGTCCTCGGCCGTAATGGCGATACTCCGCGACGTCACGCCGCGCGTCGAGCCGCTGTCGCTGGACGAGGCGTTCCTCGACGTCTCCGGCGCCATCCGGCTGCACGGGCGCCCGGCGGCCATCGCGGCGGCCATCCGCGCGCGTGTCGCGGCAGAGCTGGCACTCACCTGCTCGGTCGGCGTCGCCCCGACGAAGTTCGTGGCCAAGCTGGCCTCCGCCCGGTGCAAGCCCGACGGCATGCTGGTGGTCCCGGCCGGCCGGGTGCTCGAATTCCTTCACCCGCTCCCCGTCACCGTCCTGTGGGGCGTCGGCGCTCGCACCGCCGAGCCGCTGCACCGGCTCGGAGTGCGCACCGTGGCCGACCTGGCCACCACACCGCTGGACACCCTCCAGCGGGCCGTGGGGGTCGCCGCCGCGGCGCACCTGCATGCGCTGGCACACGGGCACGACGCGCGGGAGGTCCAGCCGCAGGACGCCGAGAAGTCGATCAGCGCCGACCACACCAACGACGTCGACCTAACCGAGGAGGCCGAGGTGCGCCGCGAACTGCTCCGGCTGGCCGCGGAGGTGGGGCGGCGGGTCAGGGACCGCGGCCTCGCCGCGCGGACGGTCGGAATCAAGATCCGGTTCGCGGACTTCAAGACCGTCACCCGGGTGCGTTCGCTGCCGAGCTGGACCAACTCCACCACGACGATCTACGAGACCGCGGCCGAGCTGTATCGCGGGCTCAGCTTGGATCGGCCGCGGGTGCGGCTGGTGGGGGTGAAGTGCGAGAACTTCCGCGACGCGGCAGCCGTGCCGGAGCAGTTGACACTGGACGACGCGAACGGCCGCGCCGATGCGGGGCGGGTGCTCGATGCGGCCCGGGCCAGGTTCGGAACGGGTGCCGTCCAGTTCGGAACGCTGCTGCCGATACCGGCACAGATCGACACTCCGCCCACAGCAGAATGATCTTCGAGCCCAGCCGCGTGACGAGTTAGCGCAAGCGAAACTTTCGATCCGGCGAATCGGCTCGTATGCTCGATGGTGACGGGCAGCGAGCAGCGGCTATCACTGCTCGATAGGCCGTCGATTCTGGACACGTTCACGCGAGGACGCCCATCGGCCGTGAGGTCGGGCGACGAAGGAGGGCACGGTGCCGCTCTCCGATCACGAGCAGAGGTTGCTCGACCAGATCGAGCAGGCGCTCTACGCCGAGGACCCGAAGTTCGCCTCGGCGGTGCGCTCGGCGCGCAAGAGGTCACGGACGCGCCGCTCCGTCATCCTGGCTGTCACCGGCACCCTCGTCGGCCTCGGGATGGTGCTCGGGGGGCTGCTCAGCAGCATCATCGTGATCAGCGTGATCGGCTTCGTCCTCGTCGTCGGGTCGTGTGGCTACGCGGTGCAGTCGCTGCATGGCCGGGTGTCCTCCGGGATCGAGAACGGGCCGCAGGGCGACAAGGCTCCGCGTCCGAGCGGGCTGCGGACCCGGATGGAAGACCGGCTCCGCCGCCGCTTCGACGAGAACTGAACGCCAGCGCTGCCTGAGCTGAGCGCCGAGGGCGCTCGGCCCGCAGTGTGTTCGACGGCGCTCGGGCCGCGGCGTGTTCAGGGCCGCCGCGGCTTCAGCGCCGCCGCTGGCCTCCAGGCCGCAGTCGCGGCCACCCGTTCGACGAAGCAGCCAGAGATGCGGGCAGCAGCCGCGACCTGATCCGCGTGGCCGCGCC
>JAVHVL010000452.1:0-3822 GCA_032160565.1 Pseudonocardiales bacterium
GGCGGCCTCGTCGGCGCGCAGAACCGGCGGCAAGGTGCGGTGCGCGCGGGGGCTGGCGAGCAGCTGACCCGGGTCGGTGGGGGCGAGCCCGGCGCGGCGGGCCCATGCCGTGAAGGTACGCAGCGACGCGGCGCGGCGGGCGAGGGTCGTCCGGGCGACGCCGGCGTTGCGCTGGATGGCCAGCCAGCCCCGGAGCGTGGCCAACTCGATGTCGGCAGCCGAGCGCCCGCCGAGCCGCCCGACGTGGTCCAGGAACGTGGTCAGGTCGCCCAGGTAGGCGCGGACGGTGTGCGGAGATCGATTGAGCTCCAACCGCAGGTACCGCTCGTAGGCGTCGGCCGCCTCCGCCAGCCGCGGTGGCAGCGCAGCGCGGAGCGCGCCGACATCCACCCGCCCCTCAGCCTTGGCGCCCGCAGTCACGGTCTGACCGTGCGCCACCGGCCCGCCGCGGTCAACTCGCCACGCGCGGCTGTGCCGATCAGCTGCAGTGCTGTCCCGATCGGCTGCGGGTGAAATCGTGGCCAGCCGCGGTCAAGTCGCCACTCGCGGCCGTGCCGATCAGCTGCAGGGCTATCCCGACCGGCTGCGCGGCGTGCGCAGGCGAGCGGCGATCCGGTAGCCCGCGTCGCTCGCCTCGATCAGCCCGGCCAGATCGAGCACCGGCAGGGATCGGATCACTTCTATCGGGCTGACGCCGCTGCGCTGTGCGATCTCGTCAGGGCGGGCTGGTCGCCGAGCCGGCATCCCGTCGAAGACCCGCCGCGCGACGGGGTCGAGCGCGTCGAGCTCCGCGCGGACGTCGGGTACGGCACCGGGCGGGGATGTCTCGCCTGCCTCGCCGATCGCGCCGACGACCGCCAGCACGTCCGCAACCGAGGTGACCAGCAGCGCTGGGCCGGGATCCCTGCGCAGCAGCACGTGGCAGCCCGCCGACATGGGCGAGGTCACCGGCCCGGGCACCGCCATGACCGGCCGGCCCAGCGCGAAGCAGTGTCCGGCGGTGTTGGCCGCCCCGGACCGGACCGCGGCCTCGACGACCACGGTGCCCGTGGACAGTGCGGCGATCAGGCGGTTACGGGTGAGAAATCTGTGCCGCTGCGGCGCCGCGCCGGGTGGGCTCTCCGACACGAGCAGGCCGGTCTCCCGGGAGCGGTCGAACAGCGACGCGTTGCCGGGCGGGTACGGGCGGTCGAGCCCGCCGGCGGACACGACGACCGTCTGCCCCTCGGCGGCGAGCGCGCTGCGGTGGGCGACGGCGTCGATCCCGTAGGCGCCGCCGGAGACGACCACCAGCCCGCGGCGCGCCAGCCCGTAGCCGAGGTCGGCGGTGACGTGTTCGCCGTAGGCCGTCGCGGCCCGGGCCCCGACGATGCCGACGGAGCGCACCCCCAGCGTGGCGAGGTCGCCGACGCCGGCCACCCATAGCGCCAGCGGCGGCATGGGCTCCCCCGACTCGGAGATGGACGTCTCGCCCCGGTCGAAGCGGCGGTACCGCGCCGCGCCGGCGTGTTCCAGCGCCGCGAAGGCGAAGTGCGGCCACTCGTCGCTCTCCGGCACCACCAGCCGCAGGCCGTGCCGCTCCGCGGCCTCGAGGTCGGCGTGCGGGTCGATCCGGTCGCGCCGCGGCTGCGTGGCACGAACGACGCGCTCGGGCGCCGACCCGTCGCGGATCGCGGCCACGGCCGCCACCGCCCCGACGTCGCGGACGAATCCCCACACCGGAATCGATGCCGGCTCGGCGACCCGGCTGAGGAACGCGCGCGCGAGCAGCACGGCGTCACTGACGCAGGACACGCCCGGCCCGCTCGTCACGCCGCCCATGCGCCGCTCTCCCCGGTGCGGAAGTAGAGCGCTTCGGCCACATCGCCGGCGTCAGGGCGCTCGCGGCCGCCCAGATCAGCGATCGTCCAGGCCAGCCGCAACACCCGGTCGAAGCCACGGGCACTGATCTCGCCGCGCTGCAGGTACGCCTCGGCCGGCTGCAGGACGGCAGCGGGCAGTGCCCAGGCGCCCCGCAGCGTGGACCCGGGGACGGCGGCGTTGACCCGATATGGAGTGCCGCGCCACCGGAGCGCAGCGGCCTCCCGCGCCGCCGCGACCCGGGCGGCCACCGACGCGATGGACTCCCGCGGCCCTGCGGCGAACAGCTCGGCGTGCGGCACCGGGTCGACGCACACCCGGACGTCGATCCGGTCGAGAAGCGGACCGGACAGCCGCTGCTGATAGCGGCGGCGGGCCTGGGGCGCGCAGGTGCAGTCGCGGCCCCGGCTGCCGCACGGGCAGGGGTTGGCGGCGAGCACCAGCTGGAAGCGGGCCGGGTAGCTCACCGCACCGCCGCCGCGATGCAGCACCACCGCACCGCTCTCCAGTGGCTGCCGCAGCGCGTCCAGCGCCCGCGGCGCGAACTCCGGCGCCTCGTCGCGAGAGATACAACCCGCTCCGCAGGGCTTGCGCCCTGTCCGCGGCAAATCCGGTCGTTACCGCCGTGCGAAAATGAGCGAATGGACGATCTTCGGGATGATCTAGAGCTGTCCACCCGATCTCCCGGCGGCCGGACCGTCCTTGTGCGCGCCGTGCCGCGAGGGAACCTGCTTCGTAACCTGCACGACGGGAGCGGGCAGTTCGCTGGGCTGCTCGTTGAGGTGGCCGTCAAGTTCGGCGCGTTCTTCGTGTCGAAGTTGCGCAATGGTTGGACCCTCGGAGTCGTCTCGGCCGACGATGAACCCTGGGCCGGGCAGCGGGTCCTTTACCGCGAGACATTCGTCGGCACTGATCCTCGTGTCCGTCTTACGGAACTGCGTCGCCAGGTCGAAGAGGGCAAGTTGGCGATCCCTCAACCACTCGATTGGCGCTTCCGGCGGAAGCCGCCGACCACCTAGTCAAAGGTCCCGGAAGCGCGCCCGCTGATCGGCAGTTACGGTCGTCCGAGCGCGCGCTGACGGCGGCATGTCCGGATGTCCGGATGTCCCCGGGATCGGGCTATGGGAGATCCACTCCGCGCGCTGCGGCACGTTGACGAAGCTCGCCCAAGTCAAGCGACCCGCCCGTGACGCGCATCTTCGTCTGAGCGATCGACAACCCCGCCGCGACCGCTGCCAATCCCAGTTCGGATGATCCGGCCGCTGCCGAATACCGTTCGGCGAGGTCGGGCAGCGATGTCGGCGCTGAGTCTCTCGCCGACTTCAGTTCCTCAACCACCAGGGGGCGCGGGCGGAATTGACCTGGCGCTTCGTCCGTCGCGATGGCGTGAGTCCACGCGACAACATGCCCGACGTCTCCACCCACACGGCGACGAACCGCTACCGCGAGCGAGACCAGGAGCGATAGACCAACAGATCCCGCGTTCGGCCAGGACGCCACGAGCTGGGCGACTTCGTCGGGTGTCCAACCGTCGCGGGCCAGGTCTGCCAGGTCTGCGGACTTCATCCATCGTCGGTTCAGCTTCGATAACCGTGGCGCTACCTTGACCAGATCCGCCACTAGGTCATCGGGGTATGAGCCCGCCGCATCGTCATCCGGCGGCACTGATCCGCGAGTGAACCGAAGCGGCATGTCGTCACTCTCGCAGGTCGCCCATACCCCGTCACGCTCGGGTGACTCCGTCGCACTGTCATCGGCATGACCGGACGTTCGCCACGGAGTGATTTGTATTTGGTGCCTCGTCGCGAGAGATACAACCCGCTCCGCAGGGCTTGCGCCCTGTCCGCGGCAGATGCGGATGTTCGGGTGCTGGCGAATCCAATGCGAAGATCGTTGCGTTACTTCGCCGTTAGGCACGACATTGGACGTTCACGACGAGGCGCAGCGTCGTCGCCTTGACGC
>JAVHVL010000458.1:0-9308 GCA_032160565.1 Pseudonocardiales bacterium
CGCGGGTTCCGCCTGCTGGCCATGACGCCGGCTGCCTCGGCGACGCCGCTGCGCGCGGTGCAGCCGCCGGCGCGCTGGGCGGTGCTGCTCGGTGCGGAGGGGCCGGGGTTGACGGCCGAGGCCCTCGCCGCGGCCGACGAGCAGGTGCGGATACCGATGGCCGGCGGCGTCGACTCGCTGAACGTCGCGACGGCGGCTGCGGTGGCGTTCGCCCAGCTGACCTGACGGCGCCGGTGCGGGTGGATCTTCCTGCGCCCCGGCGGTCATGGCTGCGGTATCCGCAGGAAGATCGCGGGGCCCTGGGAATGCAGGAACATCGCGGGACGGTGGGAAAGCGCTCAGATCAGCGAGTCGCGCCAGGACTCGTGCAGTGCCGCGAACTGCCCCGCGCCGGAGGCGATCAGCGAGTCCGGCGAGCCGTCCTCGATCAGCCGCCCGTCCGCCAGCACCAGCACCCGGTCGGCGATCTCCACCGTGGACAGCCGGTGCGCGATGATCAGCGCCGTGCGTTCAGCGAGCACGGTGTGCAGCGCGCGCTGCACGGCCCGCTCGCTGGGCACGTCCAATGACGAGGTCGCCTCGTCGAGGATCAGCACCGCCGGGTCGGCGAGGAACGCCCGCGCGAACGCAACCAGCTGCCGCTGGCCGGCCGACAGCCGCCCGCCGCGCTTGCGCACGTCGGTGTCGTACCCCTCCGGCAGCAGCGTGATGAACTCATGCGCGCCGACGGCCGTCGCCGCCGCGACGATGTCGGCCCGGGACGCGCCGGGGCGGCCGAAGGCGATGTTGTCGGCCACCGAGCCGGAGAACAGGAAGCCGTCCTGCGTGATCATCACCGTGGACCGTCGCAGCTCTGCTTCGGCGACCTCGCGCAGGTCGACTCCGTCCAGCCGCACCGCCCCGGACGTGGGGTCGTAGAACCGTGAGATGAGCTTGGCCACCGTGGTCTTGCCCGCACCGGTGGCGCCGACCAGCGCGACCGTCTGCCCCGCCGGGACCTCGATCGTCAGCTCGTGCAGCACCGGCCGGTCGGGTGCGTACCCGAACCCGACCGCGTCGAGCGACAGCGCGCCGCGCACCGGCGCCGGCAGCGGTGTCGGCGAAACCGGCTCGGCCACCGACGGCTGCATGGTCAGTACCGCGGAGATCTTCTCCAGCGCCGCGCTCGCAGATTGCAGCGAGTTGTAGAAGACCGCGACGTCCTCCATCGGGTCGTAGAACTGCCGCAGGTACAGGATGAACGCGGTCAGCACGCCGAGTTCGAGCCCGCCACTGGCCACGCGGTAGCCGCCCACGAGCAGGACTGCCGCGGTTGCGAGGTTGCCGATCAGCGCGGTGCCGGGAATGAACACGGCGTGCAGCTTGAACGCCTGCCGGTTGGCGTCGCGGTAGTCGCTGTTGAGGCCGGCGAAGATCGCGTCGTTGCGCTTCTCGCGCCGGAAGGCCTGCACCGCGCGAATGCCGTTGAACGTCTCGACGATGTTGACGATCAGCGTCGCGACGGACTCGCGCGTGCGCCGGAAGGCCACGGTGGCGCGTGCGGAGAACCAGCGGTACAGCAGCCACAGCGGGATCAGCGACGCCAGCGCGATCAGCGCCAGCGGCAGATCCAGGATGAGCAGCAGCACCGAGATGGCGGCGATGTTGAACATCGCGGTGAGCAGTCCGTCGAGGCCGGAGTCGAGCAGCTCGGTCAGCGTGTCGACGTCGGAGGTCAACCGCGAGATCACCCGGCCGGAGGTGAACCGCTCGTGGAAGGACACCGACAGCGCCTGCATGTGGTCGAAGCCGCGGCGGCGCAGGTCGAAGAGGATGTCCTGCCCGATGCGGCCACTGCGCAGCACGAACACCGACCGCAGCCAGCCCGACACCAGCGCCGACACGACCAGTGCGATCGTGACGACGGTGAGCGACGTGTAGTCGCCGCGCAGCGCGTCGGGCAGCGAGTCGTCGATGGCCACACCGATCAGCCAGGGTGCGGCCATCGTGGCCGACACCTGGACCAGCACGATCGCGAGCACCCAGGCGATGGCGCGCCGGTGCGGGCGGATCAGGCTGGCGAGCAGGCGGCGCGAGTCCGAGCGCAGCTTGGGGCGGCCGGTGATCACCGGTTCGCCCTGTTCGCGGGCGGCCTCCGCTGCGTCGGGTGGCAGCTTGCCCTGCCAGGTGGCCGGATCGCTCTGCCGCTCGATGAACTCCGGATCGCTCATCGCGTGCTCTCCAGCTCGGGCGTCTGCGACAGCAGGTTGCGGTACTGCGGCACGCGGGCCAGCAGTTCGCGGTGCGTGCCGACGGCGGCGATGCGGCCGTCGACGAGCAGCGCCACGCGGTCGGCCAGCAGCACCGTGGACGGGCGGTGCGCGACGACGAGCGCCGTGGTACCCGCCAGGACGCGGCGCAGCGCCGCCTCCACCTGCGCCTCGGTGTGCACGTCCAGCGCGGACAGCGGGTCGTCGAGGACGAGCACGCGCGGCCGCCCCAGCACCGCGCGCGCCAGCGCCAGCCGCTGCCGCTGCCCCCCGGACAGCGACAGCCCCTGCTCGCCGATGCGGGTCTCCAGCCCGAACGGCAGCTCGTAGACGAAGCCGGCCTGGGCGACATCGATCGCCTCACTGACATCGTCGCCGGAGATGCCGGCGCGACCGAGGGTGAGGTTCTCCCGCACGCTGGCCGAGAACAGCGTGGCGTCCTCGAACGCGGTCGAGACGGCGTGCCGGAGCTGGTCCAGCCGCAGGTCTCGGACGTCGACACCGCCGATCAGGATCCGCCCGGAGGTGACGTCGTACAGCCGGGGAACCAGAGCGGTGAGCGTGGTCTTGCCGGAGCCGGTGGCGCCGACCAGCGCCATCGTCTCGCCGGCGCGGATGTCCAGGTCTACCCCGCGGAGCACGTCGGCCTCGACGTCGGCGTACCGGAAGTGCACGTCCGCGAAGCGCAGCGTGGTGCCCTGCTCTGCCGCCACCGGCTCGGCCGGGTCCAGGATCGTCGGGCGGCTGTCCATCACCTCGAAGATGCGACGCGCGGCGCTGGCGGCCTCCTGGGTGAGCGCGAGCAGCCAGCCCAGCGAGACGATGGGCCAGATCAGCCGCAGGAACAAGGTCAAGAACGCGACGAGCTGCCCTAGGGTCATCGCGTGGTGCGCCACGGCGAGCACGCCGCCGAAGGCGACTCCGGCCAGGATCAGCTGCGGCAGCCCTTCGAGCAGCGCCCAGAACGCGGCCAGCGTGCGGATCTTGGTGAGCTCCGCCCCGCGCAGCCGCTCGGCGTCGCGGGTGAACGCGGCCAGCATCTGCGGCCGCCGGCCGTAGGACTTGATCACCCGGATGCCGAGCGCGGATTCCTCGATGGACGTCGCGAGGTCGCCGGTGAGGTCCTGCGCCTGGCGCGCGTCGCGGCTGTAGCGCAGCTCGAAGCGCCGGGTGAAGACGGCGAGCGGGGCCATCGCGACGAGGACGAACAGCCCGAGCAGCAGGTGGATGTGCATCAGCAGGGCGAGCACCACCACCGCGGTGGCGGAGTTGGCGATCAGGAAGACGAAGCCGAAACCGATGAAGCGCCGCAGCGTGGACAGGTCGGTGGTCAGCCGCGACAGCAGCTGGCCGGACGGCCATCCGTCGTGGAAGGACACGGGCAGGCGCTGCACGTGGGCGAACAGGTCGCGGCGGATGTCGGTCTCGAGGCCGAGTGCCGCGGAGGCCATTGCGTAGCGGCGGATGAAGAACAGCACGGCCTCCGCCACCCCGAACAGCATCGCCAGACCGGCCAGCGGCCACAGCCCGGCGGTGTCGTGATGGCGGATCGGCCCGTCGACCACCCGTCCGACGATGAGCGGCACGAGGGACTGGGCGAGCATCGCGCCACTGGCCGAAACGATCATCACTACGATCGCGGTGCGGTGGGGCCGGGTCCAGGCACGAAGCCGCAGAAGAGAGGTCAGGGCGCTCGCTTCGCCGCCCTTATGGGAATCCACGGCGGGCGCAATCACGATGCTTGACGGTACGTCGCCGTACTGACATCGGCGAACGGATTTCGCGGACAGCTCAGTCGGCGCGATACAGATGCATCGGCCGGCCGGTGGCGCCGTAGGCCAGGTCGAGGCGGATGACGCCGCGGCGCACCAGCTCGTTGAGATGACGCTGGGCGGTGGGGCGGCTGATCCCGATCGACTCCGCCACGTCGACGGCCGACACCGACGTCGGGCGCGAACGCACCGCGGCCAGCACCTTTGCCGCGGTCGGCTGCAGTTGCTGGCGCGCGGAGGCGACGGACGGTGGCGTCCGAAGCAGGTTGTAGAGGCTGTCGACCGTCGCCTGGTCTGCCTCGCCGGTGCGCTGAACCTGCTCGCGCCAGCGCCGGTAGGTCTCGAGCTGGTCGCGCAGCTGGCCGAAGCCGAACGGTTTGACGAGGTAGTACACCGCGCCGAGCTGCATCGCGGTGCGTACCGCGTCGATGTCGCGCGCCGCGGTGACCACGATGCAGTCCGGCACCTTGCCGCCGGACGCCGCCATGCCCCGCATCACGGACAGGCCGTCCTCGTCCGGCAGGTACAGGTCGAGCAGCAGCAGGTCGGGATCCAGCTCGCGCACGGCCGTGAGTGCCTCGGCCGCGGTGTGCGCCTCGCCGACGCACTCGAACCCCGGCACCCGGGCGACGCTGGCCGCGTGGATCCGCGCGACGCGGTAGTCGTCGTCGACCACGAGGGTGCGGATCACCGGATCACCGGATCACCGCGGACGAGGCGGCGTCCGCCGGCGTGCGGGCGGCAGCACCGCGAGCAGCGTCGTGCCCGGCGCCCGTAGCGCGCGGCAGCCGAACCTCGAAGCGCGCCCGCGGCCCATGGGTGACGGTGATGGTCCCGCCGGCGCGGTGCACCAGCCGGTACACGAGGGCGAGCCCCAGACCGCGACGCAGGTCCGCCCGGGGGCTCTTCGTCGAGTAGCCGTCGCGGAAGATCTCGTCGACGACGTCGGCAGGGACGCCGGGACCGGTATCGGACACGACGATGCGCAGGCCGTCCTCGTCCGAGAGCTGCACCGTCACCCGCCGCGGCTCCGGCTGACCCGCGAGCGCCTCGAACGCGTTGTCCACGAGATTGCCCAGCACGGTCAGGACCGTCTGCGCTTCGGCGGCCGTCGCATCGAGGTGCGACTCGTCGCTGATCACGAACTCGACGCCCTGCTCCACGGCGATGGACACCTTGGCCAGCAGTAGCGCGGCGACCACCTGCGGCGCGACGCGGGAGCGCAACGCCTCGCCGGCGGTGATCGACCCGGTCGAGATCTCGTCGAGGTACCCGGCCGCTTCGTCGTACGCACCGAGTTCGAGCAGCCCGGACATCACGTGCAGCCGGTTGGTGAATTCATGCTCCTGCGCACGCAGTGCATTCGTGAGACCGGTGACGGCGTTCAGCTCGCGGACCAAAGCCTCCAGCTCGGTACGGTCGCGCAGCGTGACGACCGACCCGGCGTCGCGCCCACCGAGCACGACCGGCATGCGGTTGACCACGAGAAGGAACTCGTCGGTGAGGGCGACCTGGTCGGTGCCGGTTGCCGCCCCGGTCAGCAGGTCGCGCAGGCGCCCCGGTGGCAGCACCTCGTCCAGCTGGCGTCCGGTTGCGGACGCGCTCACGTTGAGCAGCCGGCAGGCCTCGTTGTTGATCACGTTGATGCGGCCTCGGGCGTCGAAGCCGATCACGCCTTCGCGGATGCCGTGCAACATTGCCTCGCGCTCCTGCAGCAGCGAGCTGATCTCCGACAGCTCCAGGCCGAACGTGGCCCGCTTGATCAGCCGGGACAGCACCCACGACGCGAGGACGCCGATGCCCAGCGCCAGCCCCAGGTACAGGGCAATGACCCCTATCTCGTGGCGGAGCTGCGTGCCGACCTCCTTCTCGAGGATGCCGACAGAGACCTCGCCGATGATCCGACCGTCCGCCGCGCGCACCGGAGCCTTTCCGTTGGCGGACCGCCCCAGGCTGCCCTTGTCGATGCCGACATGGCCGTGCCCGTCGAGCACGACGACGCCCTCCTCGAGGCGCTGACCGATGAGCGCGGGATTCGGGTGCGAGTAGCGCGTGCCGGAGCGGTCGGCCACCACGACGTAGGCGGCGCCCGTGGCCCGCGCAACGTCGGCCGCGAGGCGGCGGATGACGTGGTTCGGATCGCCGGACACCAGCGCGGCGCGAATCTCCGGTATCTGCCCTACCGCGTTGGCGACCGCCAGAGCGCGCTGCTCGTACTGCCGGTCCATCGTGTGCCGGCTGTTGCTCACGACCAGGGCGACGCCGACGGACATCGTCACGACGAGGATCGCCAGCACGCCCAGCAGGATCTGGGAGGCAAGCGTGCGTTGACGCCACATGTGACCGGTCGACCTTCCGTACGGGTTGCCGAATGAGAACACGCGGCCCCGCCGTTCGCCCAGCCTAGCGCGAGCAGAACGCACGAAAGTCCCGTTAACACGCGAAACCCGCAGAACGCCCGCAACCCTTCCTCGCGCCGACCGTCGCTGCCTACCGTCCGTCCCACTCATCCGGCGCACGCAGGAAGGAACACCGATGGCATCGACTGATCTGGGCGCGAGGTCCGGGGCGATCGAGCTGGTGGCCGTCACCAAGACGTTCGCCACGCCCGGCGGCGAATACCCGGCGCTGCGCGATCTCGACCTGACCGTGGCACCGGGGGAGTTCTGCGCGGTGGTGGGGCCGACCGGCTGCGGCAAATCGACGACGCTCACGCTCGTGTCCGGGCTCGAGCGGGCGACGGCCGGCACGGTGCGCGTGCACGGCGCGCCCGTCACCGGCATCACGCCCGGCGTCGGCTTCATGTTCCAGTCCGACGCGATCCTGCCGTGGAAGACGGTGCTGGACAACGTCTCGGCCGGACCCCGGTTCCGCGGCGTCGCGAAACGAACCGCCGTCACCGATGCGCGCGACTGGATCCGGCGGGTGGGGCTGGCGGGCTTCGAGGACCGCTACCCGCACCAGCTCTCCGGCGGCATGCGCAAGCGGGTCGCCCTCGCGCAGAACTTGATCAACGAACCGCGCGTGCTGCTGATGGACGAGCCGTTCAGCGCGCTCGACGTGCAGACCCGCTCGCTGATGTCGAACGAACTGCTCTCGCTCTGGGACCTGACGAAGCCGTCGGTCATCTTCGTCACGCACGACCTGGAAGAGGCCATTGCCTTGGCCGACAAGGTCGTCGTGATGACGGCGGGGCCGGCCGGCACGGTCAAGGCCACCTTCCCGATCGACCTGCCGCGGCCTCGCGTGGTGCAGGAGATCCGGTTCGAGCCGCACTTCGTCGACCTCTATCACCAGATCTGGGAAGCGCTGCGCTCCGAGGTGGACATCGCCTACGCGCAGACCACCGGTGGGCCCCTGGAAGGAGCTGCCTGATGAGCAACGTGATGACCGGTGCCGAGGTCGAGGCGCCCACCGGCGTGCCGTCACGGCCGGCACGTGCCTCGTCGCTGCGCCGAGCTCGCGTGGTCCGTCGATTGATCGTGCACGCCACGCAGCTCGCGGTCCTGGCCGTGGTCTTCGGCGGGTGGCAGCTGCTGGCGAACACCGGCCACCTCGACCAGAGCCTGTTCGGCAAGCCGAGCGGCGTGGTCAGCCGGTTGCACGTCTGGGTGCGTGACGGCACTGCCATCGGATCGCTGGGCGACCAGATCAAGGTCACCCTGGAGGAGGCGTTCCTCGGCTTTGTCATCGGGGTGGCGCTCGGCGTCGTCTGCGGCATCGCGCTGGGGCGCGTGCGGTTCCTCTCCGACGTCTTCGGCCCGTTCATCAAGGTGCTCAACTCGATCCCCCGCATCGTGCTCGGGTCGATCTTCGTGCTGATGTTCGGACTGGGGCTGGAGTCGAAGGTCTTGCTCGTCATCGTGCTGGTGTTCTTCGGCGTGTTCTTCAACGCCTTCCAGGGCACCCGGGAAGTCGACCGCAACTTCATCGCCAACGCGATGATCCTGGGCGCCTCGAAGTGGCAGGTCACGCGGCAGGTGGTGCTGCCATCGGCGTTCACCTGGATCCTGGCCAGCCTGCACGTCAGCTTCGGCTTCGCACTGATCGGCGCGATCGTCGGCGAGTACCTCGGCGCGCAGCAGGGGCTGGGCGAGCTGATCAAGTACGCGCAGGGCACGTTCGACGCGAACGGCGTGTGGGCCGCAATGGTGATCATGGCCGTCGTCGCGCTGGTCGCCGAGTTCCTCATCACCCGTCTGGAGAAGACGCTGCTGCGCTGGCGCCCGAGCCAGCTCACCGGCGCCGAGATCTGAGCCCGCACCGCCCGAACCCCCGCACCGCCCGAACCCCCGCACCGCCCGAACCCCCGCACCGCCCATCCCCGAGGAGGACCCGTGTCCAGAAAGCTCCACCTGACTACCGCGGTGATCGCCGCCGCCGTGCTGGCCGTCGCCGGCTGCAGTTCGAAGGCCAGCCACACCAGCGCCCAGCAGCACGCGGGCAGCACCAGCGGCGACAAGGTCAGCATCATGGTCGGCGGCCTGAACAAGCAGATCTACCTGCCGTTCATGCTTGCCCAGCGGCTCGGCTTCTACAGCGCCGAGGGCTTGAACATCTCGCTGTCCGACGAGCCCGCCGGCGTCGACGCGACGACGGCGATGCTGGCCAACAAGGTGGACGGTGTGGGCGGCTTCTACGACCACACGATCGCGCTGCAGGGCATCGGCAAGTCCGCGGAGTCGGTCGTGTCGATGCTGCAGGTGCCCGGCGAGGTCGAGCTCTGCCGCAGCGATCTCAAGGGCAAGATCAACTCTGCCGCCGATTGGAAGGGCCGCAACCTGGGCATCACCGACGTCGGCTCGTCGACGGACTTCCTCACCCAGTACCTGGCCCAGAAGAACGGTGTGAGCCCCGCCAGCACGCACCGCATCGGCGTCCAGGCCGGACCTACGTTCATCGGTGCCATGCAGCACAAGTCGATCGACTGCGGCATGACCACCGAGCCGACCGTCTCCAAGCTCCTCGAATCCGGTGCGGCGTACATCATTTACGACACCCGCACCGCGGCCGGAGCGCAGCAGGCCTTCGGCGGCCCGTACCCGGCGACGTCGCTGTACATGAGCACCTCCTACGTGCAGTCGCATCCGGCCGTCGTGCAGAAGCTGGTGAACGCCTACGTCAAGACCCTGAAGTGGATCCAGAGCCACACGGCGGCACAGATCACCGACCAGATGCCGGCGGACTACTACGCCGGCGTCGGCAAGGCCGCGTACACGAAGGCCCTCGACAGCGAGAAGGGCATCTACAACCCGACGGGCATCATGCCTAAGGGTGGTCCGGAGAC
>JAVHVL010000467.1:0-3536 GCA_032160565.1 Pseudonocardiales bacterium
GGTCATGCTCAACGAAGCGATGAACGTCGTCGCGGCGCGCGGGTTCGAACGCGCCGGCGAGCTCGTGATGCTCAAGGAGATCCTCGACGGTGGTGACCGCGCGTTGGTCATCGGCCACACCGACGAGGAGCGGGTCGTCTACCTCGCCGACCTGCTGCGCGACAAGCCGCTGCGCGTGGGCGACTCGCTGCTGCTGGAAACCCGTTCGTCGTACGCCTACGAGCGCATCCCGAAGAGTGAGGTCGAGGAGCTGATCCTCGAAGAGGTGCCCGACCTCGACTACACCGACATCGGCGGGCTGGCCAAGCAGATCGAAGCGATCCGCGACGCCGTCGAACTGCCGTTCCTGCACGCCGACCTGTTCCGCGAGCACCAGCTGCGGCCACCGAAGGGCATCCTGCTCTACGGCCCGCCCGGCTGCGGCAAGACACTGATAGCCAAGGCCGTCGCGAACTCGCTGGCCAAGCAGGTGCAGAGGGTGCGCGGCGGCGACGAGCGGGCGCAGTCGTTCTTCCTGAACATCAAGGGCCCGGAGCTGCTGAACAAGTACGTCGGCGAGACCGAGCGGCACATCCGCCTGGTGTTCCAGCGGGCCCGTGAGAAGGCCAGCGAGGGCACGCCGGTCATCGTCTTCTTCGACGAGATGGACTCCATCTTCCGCACGCGTGGCTCCGGCGTCTCCTCCGACGTCGAGAACACGATCGTGCCGCAGCTACTGAGTGAGATCGACGGCGTGGAGGGGCTGGAGAACGTCATCGTGATCGGCGCCTCCAACCGCGAGGACATGATCGACCCGGCGATCCTGAGACCCGGACGGCTGGACGTCAAGATCAAGATCGAGCGCCCCGACGCCGAGGCGGCGCGCGACATCTTCAGCAAGTACATCCTCGCGAACCTGCCGATCCACACCGAGGATCTCGCCGAGCACGGCGGCAACGCGGAGGCGACGGTCGCCGCGATGATCCAGCACACCGTGGAGCGGATGTACTCCGAGACCGAGGAGAACCGCTTCCTCGAGGTCACATACGGCAACGGCGACAAGGAGACGCTGTACTTCAAGGACTTCAACTCCGGCGCGATGATCCAGAACATCGTCGACCGCGGGAAGAAGATGGCGATCAAGGACCTGCTGACCACCGGCCAGCGCGGGTTGCGCATGCAGCACCTGATGGCGGCGTGCGTCGACGAGTTCCGCGAGAACGAGGATCTGCCGAACACGACGAACCCCGACGACTGGGCCCGGATCTCCGGCAAGAAGGGCGAGCGGATCGTGTACATCCGCACCCTCGTCTCCGGCAAGGGCAGCGACGCCGGCCGCGCGATCGACACGGTCGGCAACACGGGGCAGTACCTGTAGCTGCCGCCGTAGCTGGCAGACTGGAGTGGTGCGCCGCTGCCGTCTGACCTCGACCACGTGAGCGTCTGGCAGGGGCTGCTCGTCCTGTTTGCCGGCGTGTGCGCGGGCACGATCAACACCGTCGTCGGGTCCGGCACCCTGATCACGTTCCCGGTGCTGCTCGGCGTGGGGCTCTCGCCCGTCACAGCCAACGTGTCGAACACCGTGGGGCTGTTCCCCGGCTCGTTCGTCGGCGCCTACGGCTATCGCCGCGAGCTGTCCGGTCAGCGCGACCGGGCGGTTCGCCTGGGTACGGCGGCCATCCTCGGTGGGCTGCTCGGCGCGGTGCTGCTGCTCGTGCTGCCGGCGGGCGCGTTCAAGGCGATCGTCCCGGTGCTGATCGTGCTGGCGTTGGTGCTCGTGGTCTTCGGCCCGGCCCTCACCCGCCGCCTGGCCCACACCAAACACCGGCCGCGGGCGGAGGTCACCCCACTGCTGTGGCTGGTCACCTTCGGCACCGGTGTGTACGGCGGCTACTTCGGCGCGGCCCAGGGCGTGCTGCTGATGGGCTTCCTCGGGCTCCTGCTCGCCGAGCCGCTGCAGCGGCAGAACGCGCTCAAGAACGTGCTTGCCGGCCTGGTGAACCTCGTGGCGGCGGTCGTGTTCGTCGCGACCGGTCACGTCGACTGGGTGGCCGCCGGGCTCATCGCCGGCGGTTCGATGGTCGGCGCGATGGTCGGCGCGAAGGTCGGCAGGCGCCTTCCCCCGAGCGCCCTCCGGGCGGTCATCGTCGTCGTCGGCGTCGCGGCGATCGTGAAGTTGGTGGTCTGACCGCTACGCTCGGGCCTCGCTCTCGTCCAGTCGGAAGGGCCTCGACATGGGTCTCGTCATCGGCATCGTCATCGCCGTCCTCGTGCTGATCCTCGTGTTCTGGGTGATCGGCGGATACAACGGCCTGGTCCGGGCACGCAACGCATTCCGCAACGCGTTCGCCCAGATCGACGTGCAGTTGCAGCGTCGCTTCGACCTGATCCCCAACCTGGTCGAGACGGCCAGGGCCTACATGGCGCACGAGCGCGACACCCTCGAGGCCGTCACCAAGGCGCGTGCCGACGCGATGGCCGGGCTGAGCGCCGCGCAGGCCAAGCCCGGCGACCCGGTCGCGATGCAGAAGCTGGCGCAGAGCCAGGGCGCGCTCGGCGCGGCGCTCGGCCGCTTCACGGCGGTGGCCGAGGCCTACCCCGACCTGAAGGCCAGTCAGAACATGCAACAGCTGACCGAGGAGCTCTCCTCGACGGAGAACCGGGTCGCGTTCTCGCGACAGGCGTACAACGACTCGGTGATGACGTACAACACCAAGCGGGAGAGCTTCCCGACCAGCGTGCTCGCCGGCATGTTCCACTTCGAGCAGGCCGCCCTCTGGGACATCGGCCCCGAGCACCCCGAGGTGCGCGACGCGCCGAAGGTCCAGTTCTGACGCCCTCCGGTTGATCAGGTGAACTTCTTCGAGCGGCAGCGCGCCGCCCGCGGCACCACCGTCCGCCTCGTGCTCCTGTTCACCGCGGCGGTGCTCGCCATCGTCGTGGTCGTCGACGCCGTCGTGCTGATCTTCACCCGCTCGCAGCCGACGTCGTCGATCGCCGGCACCCTCATCGCCGTCACTGCCGTCACACTGCTGATCATCACCGGCGGGACGGTCGGCAAGACGCTCGCGCTGCGGGCCGGCGGCTCGGCCGTCGCCCGGTCCGTGGGTGCGGTGGCGGTCGACCCGACGACGTCCGACCCGCAGCTGCGCCGCTTCGTGAACATCGTCGAGGAGATGTCCCTCGCGTCCGGGGTGCCGATGCCGCGGCTGTTCGTCCTGGAGCGTGAACCGGGCATCAACGCCTTCGCCGCGGGCTATTCGCCGGCCGACGCGGCGCTCACGGTCACCGGCGGTGCGCTGCAGCAGCTGAACCGGGACGAGCTGCAGGGTGTCATCGGCCACGAGTTCAGCCACGTCCTCAACGGCGACATGCGGCTGAACATCCGGCTGATCGGGCTGCTCAACGGCATCCTGCTGCTCGGCCTGATCGGGCTGCGCGTGCTCAGCCTCGGCGGGGGCCGCGACTCGGACAGGAAGGGCGGCGGCGCGGCGCCGATCCTCGCTATCGCGTTGGCCTTCACGATCCTGGGTTTCGTCGGGCAGTTCTTCGCCGGG
>JAVHVL010000492.1:0-2872 GCA_032160565.1 Pseudonocardiales bacterium
GGCGGCCGCGGCGTGCACGCCCCGGCCTCGGAACACCAGGGCCACGACCAGCGCCGCGATCGCGACGCGGTACCAGCCGATCGAGACTGCCGGTAGGCCCGACCGGTCGTGGACGATGCTGACCGCGACGCCGGTGGTGCCCCACAACAGCGCGCCGCCGCTGACGGCGAACAGCCCGGCGCGCGAGCGAAGATGGGTTGCGACGCTCACCGAAGGATCGCGCAGCAGGACGTCACCGCGGCGAGCGTAGCGGCCGCGGGACAGCGCCCGCGAGCGAGTATCGGCGCTTCTGCAAGGATGGGAAACCAGTCCGACCGTGCCGAGAGGAACCCCGCCATGCCCGACGGCCCCCCCGACACCAGCCCAACCCGGCACGACACCAGCCCGACCCAGCACGACACCACCGCCGCGCAGCCGGGGGTGCCGCCAGAGCTCGCCGTGGCCCGTCAGGCGCCGGACCGCAACCTTGCATTGGAGCTGGTGCGCGTCACGGAGGCCGCGGCGATGGCGGCGGGGCGCTGGGTCGGGCGCGGCGACAAGATCGGCGGGGACGGTGCGGCCGTCGACGCCATGCGCGCGCTGATCGGCACGGTCTCGATGCGGGGCGTCGTGGTCATCGGCGAGGGCGAGAAGGACGAAGCGCCGATGCTGTTCAACGGCGAGGAGGTCGGCGACGGCACCGGCGCGATGTGCGACGTGGCGGTCGACCCCATCGACGGGACCACCCTGATGGCGAAGGGCATGCCGAACGCGGTCGCGGTCATCGCGGTGGCCGAGCGGGGCAGCATGTTCGACCCGTCTGCGGTGTTCTACATGGACAAGATCGCCACCGGGCCGGAGTGCGCTGACGTCATCGACATCAACGCCAGCACCGCGGAGAACATCCGCCGGGTGGCCAAGGCCAAGCGCGGGCATCCCGAAGACGTCACCGTGTGCATCCTCGACCGGCCACGGCACGAGCAGCTGGTGCGCGAGGTGCGTGAGGCAGGTGCCCGCATCCGCTTCATCAGCGACGGCGATGTCGCCGGCGCGATCGCCGCGGCGCGCCCTGGAACCGGCGTCGACCTGCTCCTCGGCATCGGCGGCACCCCGGAGGGGATCATCGCGGCCGCGGCGCTGCGCTGCATGGGTGGCGCGATGCAGGCGAAGCTGTGGCCGCGCGACGAGCCGGAGCGACAGAAGGCGCTCGACGCCGGGCATGACCTGGACCGCGTCCTCACGACCGAGGACCTCGTCAACGGCGACGACATCTTCTTCTGTGCCACCGGCATCACCGACGGTGATCTGGTGCGCGGCGTGCGCTATTACGCCGACTCCGTGCAGACGGAGTCGATCGTGATGCGGTCGAAGTCGGGCACCATCCGCATCGTCGATTCCCTGCACCAACTCGGCAAGCTGCGTGCATACTCCGCAGTGAAGTTCGACCGACACTGACCTCCGGGGAAAGGCGCCATCATGCTCGTCGTAACCATGAACGAAATCCCCGGCTGGGAGATCCAGCGGGTGTGCGGCGAGGTCTTCGGCCTCACGGTGCGCTCCCGCAACGCGTTCTCCCAGATGGGTGCGGGCCTCAAGTCGATGTTCGGCGGTGAGCTGCAGGGCATGACCAAGAACCTGACCGAGAGCCGCAACGAGGTCATGGGGCGGATGCTGGAGCAGGCCCGCGCCAAGGGCGGCAACGCCGTGGTCGCCATGCGCTTCGACACCTCGGAGATGGGCGATGTGTGGACGGAGCTGTGCGCGTACGGCACGGCAGTCGTGGCCGTTCCGGTGGACGACGCCGCCCGGCAGACCGCGGCCGCTCTGGGCTACGGCAATCCGGGTGGCTCGCCGGCCACGCCCGAGCCCGTGCAGGGCTACGCCCAGCAGCCGCAGCAGCCCTACGAGCAGCCGGTGTACCAGCAGCCGCAGAGCTACGACGCGCAGCAGCAATACCCGCAGCCGGGCTATCCGCAGCAGGGCTACCCGCAGCCGGGGTACCCGCAGCAGCCCGGATATCCGCAGCAGTAACCGAGACACCGTCGACAACTGGGAGATCGCCCGTGAGTGAGCAGGACTACCGCATCGAGAAGGATTCGATGGGCGAGGTCCGCGTCCCCGCCGCCGCCAAGTGGCGCGCGCAGACGCAGCGGGCGGTGGAGAACTTCCCGATCTCCGGGCAGCCGATCGAGCGGGAGCTCATCGCCGGGCTGGCGGTCATCAAGGGCGCCGCAGCGCGGGTGCGCGCGCAGCGGGGGCTGCTCGACCCCGCCAAGGCGGAGGCCATCGCCGCGGCGGCCGCCGAGGTGGCTCGCGGGGACTGGGACGCCGAGTTCCCGATCGACGTCTTCCAGACCGGCTCCGGCACGTCGTCGAACATGAACACCAACGAGGTGCTGGCCTCACTTGCTGCTGAGAAGCTCGGGAGCGGCTGGTCCATCCACCCGAATGACGACGTGAACGACCCGCTGTCGTCGAACGACCAGTTCCCGTCGGCGATCCACGTGGCGGCCACGAAGGCTGTCGTCATCGACCTCGAGCCGGCGTTGGCGCACCTGGCCGCGGCGCTCGAGGCCAAGTCCGGCGAGTTCGCGACCGTCGTCAAGTCCGGTCGCACGCACCTCATGGACGCCACGCCGGTGACCCTGGGGCAGGAGTTCGCCGGCTACGCCGCCCAGATGCGCTACGGCGTGGAGCGGCTGCGCGCAGTGCTGCCCCGCGTGGCCGAGTTGCCGCTCGGGGGCACCGCCGTGGGCACCGGCATCAACGCGCCGGCCGGATTCGCCGGCGACGTCATCAGGCTGATCGCAGCCGAGACCGGCCTGCCCCTCACCGAGGCGCGCGACCACTTCGAGGCGCAGGGTGCTCGTGACGGGCTGGTCGAGCTCTCGGG
>JAVHVL010000524.1:0-6156 GCA_032160565.1 Pseudonocardiales bacterium
TGGGCACGAACGAGGGGCTGCGTGCCGAGCTGGCGGTCAGCCGCCTGCCGGATCGAGCGCACTGTGGGTTTCACCGCAGCCATCCAATCCGTGTTCCGGCAGTACGCGACGTTCTCCGGGCGGGCCCGGCGCTCGGAGTTCTGGTGGTTCGGCCTGTTCACCGGGGTGCTGTACGTGCTCGGCCTCATCATCGACGCATCCGCCGGCACGCAGGTGCTCGTCCTTGTGGTCGGCCTCGCGCTCATCCTGCCGTCGGTCGCGGTGACGGCACGCCGGCTGCATGACACGAACCGCTCCGGCTGGTGGATCCTGTTCGGGTTCATCCCCGATCGTCGGCGGCATCGTGCTGCTCGTGTTCGAATGCCAGGACAGCAACCCGGGGCCGAACAAGTTCGGGGGCTCTCCGAAATATCCCGCCCATACCTGACCGGCTCGACCGGGCGCGCTAAGTGTGCCGCAGCACGGCCGCGGAGAAGTCGATCGTGCTTGGCGATTGACGTCCTGTGGGACGGTGAAGGCGTGAGCGATCTGGCGAGCGCCGTCGATGTTCTTTGCGCGCTTTCCGACGTATGCGAGGGCTCCTTTCGGCGGCTGAGCGACCGACTCCCCCCTTCAGTCCGTCCGACTGGGCCGACGAGCGAGCTGTTCCGGATCGACCGCGGCCACAAAGACGCCGGCATTGCGGTGACGGTGACGGCGACGCGAGGCGACGGCCGACTCGTCTCATGGAGTGTGGAGGCATGGATCTATCCCGACGGGCAGGATGACTGGCTCATCAACGTAAAGGCTGAGATCAACCTCGATGACTCTGAAGGCAACGACCGCTGCGTCCTGAACGAGCAGGAGATCCTCAGCAACTCGACCGCCGCTTGCCATGCGATCAGGCAGGCAGCCGAGATCGTCCTCAGCTACGCGCATGAGGATCTCCTAACGGACGGCTGGCAGCCACCGGATTGGGATGACGATGAAGCTCCGGAACAGGAGTCCTCGGCGGTCGAGCCGAAGCATCGGCCAAGCCGCTGACCGGCGTCCCGTAGAACGCACTCATCTGCCGCCGTCAGGTTGAAACGCTACGCCGCCATCCGCAAATGCCGCGGAGCGGCTCTACCGGATCTGCCGCCGTCCGCGCCGGATCGGTGGAACGATCGATAGGTGAACGTTCGACTCGGCCAACAGGCGTCGCGTGACTTTCGCCCGAAGGAATGGCCGGAAATCCGACACTTCATGAGCGGCATGACGGAGGCCGACCAGCGGTTCGCCTATCTGGTAGAGATCGTTGACTCCGTGACGGAAAGCGGTCTCAGCCCGCACCTGGCCGCGACGACGTCCATGCATGACCTGATCGTGGCCTCGATGCCGTTGATGTTGCCCCCGTTCGACGTGGTCGCGGTGCGTGCCCCTGGTTCTATAAGGGCTGCGCCCGACGGTGAGGTTCTGATCGAGCACCTAACGCCGACGGGTCGAGACGAACGAATCACGCGGCCCGTCGCCGAGGCGGTGCCATTGTTCTGGCGTTTCGTCACCGAGAAGTTCGGCTTGCACCCGCGCGCGCAATGACGTCCGCACATGCGAAAGTGGGGCACGTCGCTGCCCATCCGCATCCTCCTTTACACGATCGTCGTCCCCGGCGTGGCCATGCGCTGATCGGAAACCTGCTGCAGCGCGACAAGGTCATCCAACCCGCGCCGTATTCCCAACAACGCAGCCGACCGTGCAGCTGACGCCGCCGAACGTTCAGGTCCTACCGGTACCCAGGCAGAGCATCGTCAGCCGGCAGATCCCGAGCAACGCCCCGGTCGACTCGCAGGGCATGGTGACGATTCGATGCAGCCCCGAGCCGCAGTCACCCAGCGATCCCGGCTACGTGTTCTTCGTGCACCCCGGCTACATCGTCGCGTGCACCAACGGTGCCGTCCCTGCGACCGTCCGGTGACACGGCATCGCCGCTTGGCATCGCACGAACATGCATCCGCGAGTGCCGCCGCCGCGGGTGCTGCTGGGCGAAGGATCTGCGTATCACTGCTCGTTTGAGGGGGGTGCCCCGCACGCCAAGCCCGCCAGCCGTCGGTTAGAAAACGCGCCGGGACCATGATGCTCACCGGGCGGATAGCCACCACGGCCCCCGGGTCCCGAGACCGTCGTCCTCCATATACGCGGTGCACGCGGACCCCGCACACATCGCGTACACGCCGAAGGCGATCGCACAGACCCTCACATTCGGTCAGTGTCGCGGCCGTGCCCGATCCTTACCAGCGTGGACCTACGAGTCGATGGTGACGCAGTGTCATCCATTCGGGCGCACCAGGGCGTCCTTCTGGGTGAAGCCATGTGCGGAGGGGACGACGACGGTGGATAACGCGAGAGCGAGCTTCGAGGAGTTCGTCCGCGGTCATGATCGTGCCGTGCAGCGTTTTGCCTGGCTGCTTACCGGCGACTGGGCTGCCGCGGAGGATCTCGTCCAGATCGCGTTGACCAAGGTGTGGCGTCGGTGGACGGAGATCGAGCCGTCACCCGGGCCGCGTGCGGCCTATCTGCGGCGGACGATTACCACCACGTACATGTCGAGTCGTCGCCGGCGTTGGCTGGCCGAGTTGTCGGTAGCCGACCCCGAACCCGCTGCGTTTCTCGGTCCCGACCTGGACACGCGTGCGGCGTTGCGCCACTACATCCGCGGGCTCTCCCGCCAGCAGCGGGCGGTGATCGCGTTGCGGTACTTCGACGATCTGACCGAAGCAGAGACGGCGGCCGTCCTCGGCTGTTCCGTCGCGACCGTGAAGACGCACACCCGCCGGGCACTCACGGCGCTGAGCGCGGTTCCCGGAATGCAGTCCCTACTCGTGGAGGAGCGGCCATGACCGGCGACGCCGATGTGCGCATCCGGCAAATGCTGGACGAGCTGGTTCCCGAGCCTCGTCAGCCCATCGCGTTGGACGCGACCACCGGCTCGGGCACGTTGTCGTTGGGCCGCCGGGCTGGCGCCATGGCGACCGCGGCCTGCGTGGTCGTCGCCATCGCCATCGCGGTGGTGGTGGCCCGCCCCGATGGTCGCGGAATGCCGAAGGCGGCCCATGCGCCCCGCAACGCGTCACTGGTCAGCACCGCGTTCGCCGACAGCGGCGTGGCGCTGACCCACGATCCGTCCTGGCGGTACTACTCCCCGGCACAACTGCACACCACCCTGGCCACCGTCGACGGCTACCTGTCGACGGTGGTACCGCAATGCGCCATGGCATCGGGGTGTACCCCGGCGGTTTCGGCGCTCGGTCCGGCCGACGTTCTCGTCGGGGTTGGTTCGGCGTATATCGCGGACTCTGCCGGTGGCGGGCTGAGCGGTGGCGGGCTGAGCGGGCCACCCCCCGACGCCGTCACGATCGACGGGTACT
This sequence comes from Pseudonocardiales bacterium, assembly GCA_032160565.1. Lineage (GTDB taxonomy): Bacteria > Actinomycetota > Actinomycetes > Mycobacteriales > Jatrophihabitantaceae > RYN-117. The sequence continues at coordinate 3,384 of JAVHVL010000524.1, forward strand.
CCGGATCGCTGGATGTCGCAGTCGCGCCTCACGGCGACGTGTGCCCGTCCGGGACCCAGTTCGAGACATTCCTCGACCTCGGTGTTCCCGACTCCAAGCCGAACGAGATCACGGTGATCGTGTGCAGCGGAAGTCACCTGACTGACGCAGCCGTGTCGGCGATGATCCACTCGATCCGCATCGACCCCCATCGGTTGCCATTCGTGCTGCCGCCGCCCCACGACTTCGGCCCGGCCGTGAGCCGTGTGATCGATGACGTGATCATCGAGTCACCGGCCAAGACCGACCATCCCGGGCTCACGTGGGAACAGGCGGTGGCGGCCTGCGAGCACCAGTCCTGCAATCCTGTCAATGCGGAGGTCACGCTCGGCAGGGTCACGACGACGAACAGCGGAGCCGCGCAACCCAACGGCAGCATCGAGCCTCTACTCGACCACCAGCTCGTCTACATCCTTGACTGGCCGGGCGAGGTCTGCGTTGCCGCTGGGTCTGTGCCGCCGACCAGCTATGCGTCGAAAGGCAACTGTCAGAGATTCTCGTTCCTGGACGCCAACACCGGTCAGGTCCTGTTCACGTTCTCCCACAGCGGGTGACGCGATCGCTGCCTTCCGCGTCCGCTATCCGCTCGTAGCCGCGAGGTGCGCGGGCCATGCGGAGAGCGCGCAACGGTCGAAGATCACCGTGGCCCAGACATGCGCTGCCGATCGCGGCGTGCTCTGAGTACGAACGGCACGGGAGCCATCAACGCCAGCACCGCGGAAGCGGCACCCCAGCCGTACCTCGCAGACCCCAACGCGAAGACGGCGCCAAGAACGAACGGCAAGGGATAGCCGAGCGCAGCGATCAGCCAGGTGACGGGCATGGGGTTGCGCCGGTCCTCGCGCAAACGCACCAGGCGATCGAGCCAGTTGGTCACAAATCCTCCTCGCCCACGCACGATGCGCTGACTTCATGCGACCAACCATCGGCTGCTCGCTACCGCGCTGAAGTGTTGCACGCGGTCGTGCCGATACGCGGCGGAACATCCGGAAAATGCCGCGGGTAGCGCGCGTCATGCTGATGTCCGTGCGACCCAGTGTGACTCCGTGTACAAATGATCACGACCGGTGAGGCGGCACGCTGCAACGAGGCAGGTATGAGCAAGAACTTCGTCGACAAGGTCCACATCGACGCGCTGGTGACAGCGGCGGTGAAGGCCACGGACAGAAACAGCGGGCGCCCGTTTTTCTACTACTGGAACGGCACGCGCCCGGTCACTGCCGAGACTGCCGATCGGGTCGGGCAAATGCTGTGGCAAGCGAACTGGGACGTCACGATGAGCTGGGCGCCCGAGGAAGACCGGCCCTTCCCGGAGATACCTGCCTACCGTCACGACGAACTCCCCGGCCTACCCAATCCGCTGCTCGTACTCCACCTGATCTCGTACTACGAGTACCAGACCGTAGGTCGCCCGGAGGTCTGGCTAATGACCGAAGCCGCTGCATTCCTTGGGTGGCTGCAAGGCCACGCCATCAACCGGCTACCAGGTATCGACGAATATCCGTGGGGCCTTGGGGGAGCCGAAGACCGCGACGTCTTTGTGCGTTATCCGGCCACATAGATGACAAGCGCACGCACATGCCGCGTTGGGTGTTCAGATCGGCCGACGCGCAGACGCCCACGGACGCATGTACCGTCGTTCGGAAGTTTAGCCTGAGAAGTGGGAATCGCGCTGTGCGGGTCTCCGCTCGCCAGGTCCGACGGTGGAGCCCGGTCGGCTGTCGCCCGCCGCAGCCGCCTCCGCCACCACAGCCTCCGCCACCACAGCCTCCGCCACCACAGCCGCCTCCACCGCCGACGCCTGAGCCGGCCCGGCTATATGTGTCAGACTCGAGATCCGTGATGGACCTCGATCGGATCGCGGCGACGGTGTTCGGCATCCGGCTGCGGGAGCCGCAGCGCCGTGCGCTGGCTCCGCTGATGGCCGGGCGCGACACGCTGGTCGTGCTGCCCACCGGCAGCGGTAAGAGCGCGATCTACCAGGTCGCCGGGCTGGCTCTCGGCGGCCTGACCGTGGTGATCTCTCCGTTGATCGCCTTGCAACGCGATCAGTTGCGGGCCCTGGCCGAGCGTGGTCGGCCAGGTCACCCGGCTCCCCGCTCGGCGATGCTCAACTCCAGCCAGCACCGCGATGATCGCCGCGCCGCGCTGGCCTCGGTGGCTGCGGGCGGGCTCGACTTCCTGTTTCTCGGCCCCGAGCAGCTGCACAACCCGGAGACGCACGAGCGGCTGGTGACGAGTCCCCGACCGGTGGGGCTGTTCGTCGTCGACGAGGCGCACCTGGTCAGCCAGTGGGGGCACGACTTTCGGCCGGAGTACCTGCGCGTTCCCGAGACGGTCGCCGCGCTGGGGCGACCGCGCCAGCTGGCGTTGACGGCCACCGCGGCCCCGCCGGTGCAGGCCGACATCACGCGGGCCCTGCGGATGCACCGGCCGGCGGTGGTGGTCACCGGGTTCGACCGACCCAACCTGAGCTTGGCCGCGCGCCCGACCCGCCCGCACCTGCCCGAGGCCCAGGCGGTCGACGACCGCGTCGTGGAGGTCGTCATCGCACATCAGACACCGGCACTGGTGTACGCGCTTACCCACCAACGCTGCGAGGCCCTGGCCGATCGGCTGGGGCACGCCGCGTTCACCGCAGCGGCCTACCACGCCGGGCTGCCCGCCGCGGCCCGGGCCACCGTGCAGGATCGCTTCTTCCGCGGTGCGCTCGATGTCGTCGTGGCCACGAGCG
>JAVHVL010000563.1:0-4999 GCA_032160565.1 Pseudonocardiales bacterium
TCAGCAGAGCCGTGCCGACCGAGCCGCCCACCTGCTGCATGGTGTTCACCGTCGCCGAGGCGACGCCGGCGTCATCCGCGTGGACGCCCAGGGTCGCCATGCTCATCGCGGTGGCAAAGACCGCGCCGAGTCCGACGCCGATGAGCATCGTGGCGGGCAGGGTGTGGGAGACGTAGCTGGAGTGCAGGCTCAGTCCGGTGAGGATCCACATACCCAGAGCGGACGCGAGCATGCCGAGCGGGATCATGATGCGCGCGCTGACCCGGGTGGCCAGCATCGTGGAGACGAGCGTGCTGGAGACGATCAGCGCGCCGACCATCGGCAGGAAAGCAACGCCGGTCTGCACCGCGCTGTAGTGCTGCGATCCCTGCAGGTAATAGGTCAGGAACAGGAACACGCCGAACATGCCGGCGGCCGAGGCGAACATCGCGAAGAAGGCGCCGCCGCGGTTGCGGTCGAGGATCACCCGCAGCGGCAGCAGCGGCTGGACCGCGCGGGTCTGGATCGCCACGAACGCCCCGAGCAGAACCACCGCCGCGACGAGGAACCCGACAGTGACCGCGCTTGCCCAGCCCGCGGTCTCGGCGTGCGAGAAACCGTAGACGAGCGAGAACAGCCCCGCCGCGACGGTGACCGTGCCCGGCCAGTCGAGCTTCGGCCGCTCGGGTGCCGGAGTGTGTACGAGCCAGAGCGCGCCGCCGATCATCGCCGCGCCCGCGAAGATCAGGTTGACGTACATCGTCCAGCGCCAGGAGGCGTATTCGGTCAGGATGCCACCGAGCAGCAGGCCGACTGCAGCGCCGGCGCCCGCGACCGCCCCGTAGATACCGAAGGCCTTCCCGCGCTCCCTGGCCTCGACGAAGGTGGTCGTCAGCAGGGACAGCCCGGCGGGGGCGAGCAGGGCGGCGAAGCCTCCCTGGACCGCGCGCGCGATCACGAGCATGGCGAATCCGTTCGAGGCGCCGCCGATGGCCGAGGCGACAGCGAACCCGCCGAGACCGATCAGGAAGACCCGCTTGCGACCGAGCAGGTCCGCGAGGCGACCGCCGATCAGCAGCAGGCTTCCGAAGGCGAGCGCGTAGCCGGTGACGATCCATTGCCGATCGTTGTCGTTGAAACCGAGGGCCCGCTGCGCCGTCGGCAGTGCGATGTTCACGACGGTGGAGTCGAGAACGACCATCAGCTGGGCGATCGCGAGGACCGCCAGAATCCACCAGCGGCGGGCGTGATGCGGGTTGTCGTGGGGTGCTGCGGGATGGGTGGATCGCTCAAGCGGTTCCGCGGTCAGTGTCTCGGGCATCGGGGAGGCTCCTCGTACGGTCTGCCGGAGATGTCATCTCCGCTTTCACCGTCGACCGTACCCCGGATTCGGAGAGCGCATCTCCACTTTTTGCGAGAGCTGCGCCACAAGGAGGTGGCCGGCGGTGGCGGCGCGGCCTTCGGGGCGCCAGGCGGGCTCTCCTGATGGCGCTCCTCGTGGCTCTGGCGAGTGCTCTCGTGGGCGCCGTGCGTATGGACCTGTCGTGCCCTTGACAGGCTCCGTCGTCACGCGAACGGTTGTAGTGGACCGGTCAAGGAGGCTCCACTGTGAATGCCTTAGCCACACCGTTCGGCACGTCTGCCCTGCCAGGAGCGAGTGCCCTGGGGTGGTCCCCGGCGTCGGGGACCGTGCCCATCCCGTCCCTCCCCGTGGCCGGCTGCCACGGTTGCCCGGATTGGTCAGCACCGGTCACGCCGTGGGATTCGAGCGTCCTGAATACGATGCGAGCGCCGGCGATCACCGAACTGCCGTCGCTCACCCGCTGATCGCTCACGCGCTGACGTCGCTCACCCGCCGACGTCGCTCAGCAGCTGACATCGCCCGGCCAGCGTGGTCTGAGGCATCCGGTGGCCGTCGCTCACGCCGCACCCACGCCCTTAGGAGACGTCATGGCAGAGGTCAACGTAGCCGTCATCTACTACAGCGCGACCGGCAGTGTGTACCGGCTCGCACTGGCCGCCGCGGAAGCCGGCGAGAGGGCCGGCGGGGAGGTGCGGCTGCGCAAGGTGCACGAGTTGGCCCCCGACGAGGCGATCATGTCCAACCAGGGCTGGAGCGCCCATGCCGCCGAAACTCAGAATGTGCCCGAGGCGACGCTGGACGACGTCGGCTGGGCAGACGTGGTCCTGTTCGGCTCACCCACCCGTTTCGGTCTGCCGGCGGCGCAGCTCAAGCAATACCTCGACACCCTCGGCCCGCTGTGGGCGCAGGGCAAGCTGGCGAACAAGGTCTACAGCGCATTCACGTCAGCCGGCACTGCTCACGGCGGTCAGGAGTCGACGATCCTGGCGATGGCCAACACCTTCTATCACTTCGGCGGCATCATCGTTCCGCCCGGGTATGTCGACGCGGTGCAGTTCCAGTCCGGAAACCCCTATGGCACAAGCCATATCTCAGCCAACGGCGCCAACCCGCCCGGCGATATGGAGCTCGCGGCCATGGCGTTCCAGGCGACCCGCGCAACGGAGATCGGCGCTGCCTTCAAGAGAGGTATGGCGCTGGTGGCGCAGACCTGACGGGCGGTCCCATCGCTCTCATCCGGACGGCTCGTCTGCGGTTTCAGCGAAGACCTCCAGCGCGACCTGATAGCTGTCGAACGCTCTCGCGGCCCCTGCGTACGCCTCGAGATGGATGAACAACTCGACGATCTCGTCCTTTGTGACGCCGTTGTTGAGGGCGATCCGCAACTGGCCGCGCAACGGTTCACGGGTGCCGAGCGTCGCGGCGATCGTCACTGACACCAGCGCCCGGCTGCGAGTGTCCAGACCTGGCCTCGACCAGGAGTCGCCGAAGGCATGCCGGGTCGCCAGGCGACGGAAGTCATCGCCCGAGACCGGTTCGCCGCGCCCCAAGGGCAGTTCGAGGGGCGTGCCCAACAACTCGGCGGCCTTGTCGAAAGCGGCCTTGTCGAAGGCGGATTCGCTCGCAGCGCCGTTGCGTTCCATCGTCTTCCCATCTGCTCTCGGCGAACTCGTAGGAAGCGCGAACACACCCCGTTCGCCAGCACCCGCGAGTCTTCGATGCCGGCGGCCTCGTGGAATTGCCTCGGCGTGATCGGCTCCGTCATCCCTCAACGTAACGCCGGGGCACGCACATGCCTATGGGGACGGACTTACGGCAACCCCGCTGGGGTGGCGGCGCCGGCCGCGCCGTTGCAGCAGTGTCATCGTTGCGGCACCGATGGCTACCGACAGCACGTGCCCGGTCGTGGTCATGCCCGGCGCCTGCAGGAACGGCACCAGCACGCAGCCGCTGACGATAAGTACGCCCGCTACCTTGGCTCGACCCCTGAGGAGCAGGACGCTGGCCGCCAGCGCAGCGAACATCACGTATGACACGCCCACATCGGGGCGTTCGGCCGAGGACTCCGACAGCAGATGCCACTGCGCCCCGAGCTCGGCGCCGTACTCCGTCAGCAACGTCGCGATGACCTGCCCGCTCAGGGCGACGACCGCGGTCCGCCGAGCTCCAACCGCGCGCTCCAGCACGGCGAAGCTGACGGCGACGATCACCACCTCGGGCAGCAGGCCGCCGGGCACCACGAAAGTGCTCACCAGCATCGCCGCAACGGGGTGGTGGGCGAGGTTGTAGACGTTCGTCGAGGCCCAGGTCACCACGGCGTGGACGTCTCCGGGATGCGTACGCAGCAGCAGCGTGGCGAGCAGCAGAAGCAGCACCATGGCGTATGCCAGCGGAGTCGCCGTCGGCGAGGGCAGCACCTGCGCCGCACTCCGGGCGAGGGCCGGCCGGTTCCACGTCGAGCGAGTCCCGGTCCGGTCGATACGTGCTGCCCGGTGCGCCGTCGTGGTCGTCGCGCTCATTGCCGGACCGCCTGCGACACGGTCGGGGCAGTCGCCTTCTGACCATCGTCCCGGCCGTCACGTCGCGCGAGTACCTGAGCGGTGATGATGCCGACCGGGTAGTTGCGGTCGTCGGTCACGATGGCGATTCCGGCGTGCGCCCGCAGCGCGACAGCGACCTCGGGCACCGGCGCGGACTCGCTGACCAGCAGCGGCGTGGTTCGGCCACGCCGGACGATGTCCCGGACACGCGTCTCCGCGCGGCGGTCAGCAGGTACGCGACGCAGCTCCCCGACCGTGAACGCCCCGACGCCGGCGGAGTCGAAATCGATGAGGGCAACAACGGCGTGCGCAGGCGCACTGTCCAGCTCAGGAAGGACGCGGTCTACGGTCCACCAGTCGTTGAGAACAGCGGCCGGTGCGGTCATGACCTGTCCGGCCCGCAAGCCGGTCCAGGTCAGGGCCTGCCGGGCGGCCTGTTCGGCATACGCACCGACGAGGATGGTCCAGCCGACCAGCGCGACCCACACGCCGAGCACCGACACTGCCAACAGTTCGGCAATCCCCAGCGCGATCAGGAGAAAGCCAAGGATCTGTCCGGCACGGGCCGTGGCGTTGTCGGCGCGCGCCCGGTCGCCGCGGCGCCACCAGAGGAATGCATGCAGCACCCGGCCGCCGTCCAGCGGTGACCCGGGAAGCAGGTTGAACACGCCGAGCAGGACGCTGACCACGGCCAGCCACGCGAGCGCGGCGCCGGCCAGTCCGGACAGCGCAGTCGACCAGGCAAGAACGCCGGCCAGCGCCCCGAGGCCGATGCTCGCCGCGGGTCCTGCCGCCGCGATAACCGCTTCCGCGCGCGGCGAGGTCGGCTCACCGTCGAACTCGGTCACCCCGCCCAGCAGCCAGAGCGTGATCCCTCGAACCCCGACCCCGTAGTGCCGTGCGGCCAGGGCATGGCTGAGTTCGTGGGTGAGCACGCTCAGCGCGAACACGCATGCGGTCAGGACGCCGACTGCCCAGTACGCGGCCGGGCTGTGCCCTGGTTGGGCTGCTGGCAGCGCGGAGGTGGCGAGGGCGTCCGCGAACAGGGCCACGACGACCAGGGCCGACCAGCGAGCCGACACGGGAACCCCGCGCCACCGGCCGAGGGGAATCACGC
>JAVHVL010000565.1:0-8935 GCA_032160565.1 Pseudonocardiales bacterium
CCGACGCTCTCCGGCGGTGAGGCGCAGCGCGTCAAGCTCGCCTCCGAGCTGCAGAAGCGGTCGACCGGACGCACCGACTACGTGCTCGACGAGCCCACGACCGGCCTGCACTTCGAGGACATCCGCAAGCTGTTCAGCGAGACAACAGAGGCGAAGATCCGCGGCTATCAGCAGGGCCGGTTCTCGTTCAACGTCAAGGGCGGGCGCTGCGAGAACTGTGCCGGTGACGGCACGATCAAGATCGAGATGAACTTCCTGCCCGACGTGTACGTCCCGTGCGAGGTCTGCCACGGCGCGCGCTACAACCGCGAGACGCTCGAGGTGCACTACAAGGGCAAGACGATCAGCGAAGTGCTCGAGATGCCGATCGAGGAGGCCGCCGAGTTCTTCGCGCCGATCACCCGCATCGCGCGGCACCTCGACACGCTCGTCGACGTCGGCCTCGGGTACGTGCGGCTGGGGCAGCCGGCCCCGACGCTCTCCGGCGGTGAGGCGCAGCGCGTCAAGCTCGCCTCCGAGCTGCAGAAGCGCTCCACCGGCCGCACCATCTACGTCCTCGACGAGCCGACCACCGGGCTGCACTTCGAGGACGTCAGCAAGCTGCTCGGGGTGCTGCACTCGCTCGTCGACAAGGGCAACACCGTCATCGTCATCGAGCACAACCTCGACGTGATCAAGACCGCCGACTGGATCATCGACATGGGGCCCGAGGGTGGTTCCGGCGGCGGCACGGTCGTCGCGGAGGGCACGCCGGAGGACGTCGTGCACGTCGCCGCCTCGCACACCGGCCAGTTCCTCGAGCACGTGCTCGACGCGCCGCCTCCGAAGCCGGCGAAGGCGCCGCGCAAACCGGCCGCACGCAGCCGGGCGAAGGTGGCGGCGGCGGCGCGATGACGGATCCGGCGGTGCGCACGCGCATCCAGGTCTGCATCGACTGTGCCGACGAGGAACGGCTGGCCGCCTTCTGGGCGCAGAGCCCGATGGGCACCCGCTTCGCCCGCATGTGCTCTACCGGCTGCCTCGCAAACCTGACACGACTGTGTAAGGTTGCCCGATGAGTGATCTCGACACCTTCATCGCCGGCCTGCCGAAGGCGGAGCTGCACGTGCACCACGTCGGGTCGGCCTCGCCGCGCATCGTCGCGGAGCTCGCCGCGCGCCACGCCGGCGACACCCCGGTCCCGGCCGATCCCAAGCTGCTGGCCGATTACTTCACGTTCACCGACTTCGCCCACTTCATCGAGGTCTACCTCTCCGTCGTCGACCTGATCCGCGACCCCGAGGACATCTGGACGCTCACCTACGAGGTGGCGCGCGAGCTGGCCGGACAGAACGTGCGCTACGCCGAGTTGACCCTGACGCCCTACTCCTCGATCGTGCGGGGCATCGCGGCCGAGGCGTTCTGCGAGGCGGTCGAGGACGCGCGCCGCCGGGCAGCCGGCGACCATGGCATCCAGCTGCGCTGGTGCTTCGACATTCCCGGGGAGGCCGGCATCCCGGCCGCCGAGCTAACTCTCGATGTGGCATTGAGACTGCGACCGGACGGTCTGGTCAGCTTCGGGCTGGGGGGGCCGGAGCTGGGCGTCCCGCGCGAGCAGTTCGCCCCGCACTTCGCGCAGGCGCGGGCGGCCGGGCTGCGCAGCGTGCCGCATGCGGGGGAGTCCACCGGCCCGGAGACGATCTGGGACGCGCTCACCCACCTCGGCGCCGAGCGGATCGGGCACGGCATCGCCGCGGTCCGGGACGAGCGGCTGCTGGCGCACCTGCGCGAGCGGCAGATCCCGCTCGAGGTGTGCCCCACCTCCAACGTCTGCACCCGCTCCGTTCCGTCCCTGGCCGAGCATCCGCTGCCCGCGCTGGTGGCCGCCGGGGTGCCGGTGAGCATCAACTCCGACGATCCGCCGATGTTCTCCACCACCCTGAACCGCGAGTACGCCGTCGCCGCCGAGCTCCTCGACCTCGACCCGGCGGGCGTCGCCGACCTCGCGCGGTCCGCGGTCAACATGTCCTTCCTGGAGGAGGCGGCCAAGGCCGACCTGCTCGCTGAGATCGCGGCATACGTGTCAGATCGCGTCACCGCGCGGCCGTGACCAGCGGCGTCCAGGACGGCGGGCCGGGCTGGCGGGTGGGCTCGGCCCCGAGCCCACCCACCAGCCGGCGGGCTACTTCTTGCAGAACCCGATGTGGTCCTGCAGCACCCAACCGAGCGAGCCGTAGCCGCTCGTCAGCCGCAGCGGCACGTCCAACCACAGGATGTACGCGCACTTGGCGAGCAGGCTGATGTCCACGGCCACGCCGGCACTCGACGAGACCGCCGCGCCGGAGGAGACCGCAGGCGTGATCGGCGCCGGCAGGATCGGGTTGCCCTCGAGGTACACCGTCGGCTGACCGACGTACGGGTGATAGGCCGTGTAGAGCACGTGGATCTCGTCGCCCATCTCCGCGCACCCGCCGGCCGTCTGCATCTCGGCGATGCCCAGCGAGGCAACCCCCGTGCTCGTGCGGTTCCCGCCCGCCCAGTACGGGTGCACCTCGTAGGTGTCGGTCACGTTGCTGAACGCGATCTTGCCGAGGGAGTTCGTGCCGACCGCCGTGTGCACCACGGTCTTGCGCGCCTCGAAGGTGATGCCGAACGTGGGCATCGTCGAGACGGCGCCGGCCGGAATGCTGTCGCCCGCCTGCAATCCAGGTGCGGGTGTGGTCAGGTCGGCCTGCTCGTCGGTGTACTTGTGCGTCCGGAGCGTGGCCAGGTTGCCGTTCGGGATGAACCGCCCGTGACCGCCGGGGACGAGTTGGTTCACGCGCGGCGCCGGGATCCAGCCGTCCACCCCGATCGGCACGTTGACGTCGGCGGTGAGGTCCGGCGAGCCGTTCTGCGGGATGTGCACGACCGCACCCGGCTGGTTGACCCAGAAGTCCGCGGATTGCACGGTCCACGTCGACAGCAGGCTGTCCCACGCGAAGTACTCCAGCTCGCCGATGACGGTCGGCGCGATCTGGCTGGCGTCTGCCGCCGTGGAGCCACCGGAGGACGGACCGACCAGGAACCGGTACTCGATCGCGTCGGGCGAGAGCGGGTCGGGCAGGATTCCGATCAGCGGGATGTCGCCGGTGAAGGCCAGTGAGCCTGCCGTCGTCGTCCCGTCGGCCGCGAACTCGCCGAACGGGGTGGCGATGCGGTAGCCGCCGACCTTCGTGAACAGCGGGATCGTCGGCGGCGTGCCCGGCACGTCGCCGGTGATGCACAGCTGCACGCACGTGCACGGGCCGATGTTCTCCCGGCCGGGCGTGCGGCCCTTGCTTCGCGGCTCGACGAGCAGTGGTGCGCCGCCCGGTGCCTCGATGCGGAAGTACAGGTCCGGTCCGCCCACCCACTCGACGTTGATCAGCGGCGAGAACGGGGTGCGCCTGAAGTCGCTGGCGAGGTAGTCGATGCGGAAGTGGCCGCCCGCGTCGGTGACGGCGGAGCCGAGCGCGTCGTCCTGCAGCCAGTCCACGTCGAAGGCCTTGACAGTCACGCCGGCGACCGGCTGCTTGGTGTCGCAGACCGTCACGTGACCGCAGACGACCCACACGCCGAAGCGGGCGCGGATCCCGCACCAGATGCGCGCCGGCACGCTGTACTCGAACGCCGCGACCTGGCTGCCCTCGTCGTCGACCGACCGCCACGCGGGCGCGATCGTGGTGATGTGGAGCTGGATCGGGCCGCCCGGGCTCTTCGGCGGTCGCGATGTCGGGACCGACCCGCAGTACAGGTCGACATCGAGCGCCGCACCCCCGTAGCCGCGCTCGGAGAGGGTGGCCTCGTAGCTGCCGTCCGCGGCGACGGTCGCCTCGCCGACCAGGCGTTCGGCCAGGGCAGCACCGGACGCCTCGTCGCGCAGCGCGATGGTGTCCTTCGGTGCGGCGCTCGCCCGCTCGACGGCCTGTTCGGCGGCCGCGGCGTAGAACCGCACGACGGTCCCGCGCAGCGGCTCCTCACAGTCGTCGCAGAGCCAGCCGCGGATGTGTCCCTTGATGACGTACGGCATATCGGTTCCCCCCCGATTCGCGCCCGTGTCGGCGCATGGCCGGCGCCAATGGCCGGATATCCGACAAGAGCGGCTTGTCCGGACCGGTGATACGTCGCAGGCCGTGACTAGGCTCGATTCTGTGCCCGATCCGTCCACCTACCGTCCGGCCACGGGCACCATCCCGCTCGAGCCCGGCGTGTACAAGTTCCGCGACGAGCGGGGACGGGTGATCTACGTCGGCAAGGCGAAGAGCCTGCGCCAGCGGCTCAACTCGTACTTCGCCGACGTCTCCGCGCTGCACCCGCGCACCCGGCAGATGGTCACCACCGCGGCAGCCGTCGAGTGGACGGTCGTGCGTACCGAGGTCGAGGCGCTGCAGCTGGAGTACACCTGGATCAAGGAGTTCGACCCGCGCTTCAACGTCCGCTACCGCGACGACAAGTCCTACCCGTCGCTCGCGGTCACCCTCTACGAGGAATACCCGCGGTTGCAGGTGATGCGCGGCGCCAAGCGCAAGGGGGTGCGCTACTTCGGGCCGTACTCGCATGCCTGGGCCATCCGCGAGACGCTCGACCTGCTGCTGCGCGTCTTCCCGGCGCGCACCTGCTCGGCCGGCGTCTTCAAGCGGGCGGGCCAGGTGGGCCGCCCCTGCCTGCTCGGCTACATCGGCAAGTGCAGCGCGCCGTGCGTCGGCCGGGTCACTGCCGAGGAGCACCGCGCGATCGTCGACGATTTCTGCGACTTCATGGCCGGCAAGACCGACCTGATGATGCGGCGCATCGAGCGACGGATGGCCGAGGCCAGCGGCGATCTCGAGTTCGAGCTCGCGGCCCGGCTGCGCGACGACCTGGAGGCCCTGCGCCGTGCCCTGGAGAAGCAGGCCGTGGTGTTCGGCGACGGCACCGACGCCGACGTCGTGGCCTTCGCCGAGGACGACCTCGAGGCGGCGGTGCAGGTGTTCCACGTCCGCGGCGGGCGGGTGCGCGGCCAGCGCGGCTGGGTCGTCGACAAGCTCGACGACACCACCACCGGCGACCTGGTGGAGCAGTTCGTCACGCAGGTCTACGGCGACATCGACGCCGAGAACGGAACCGGTATCCCGCGGGAGGTGCTCGTTCCCGCGCTGCCCGACGACACGCCGGCGCTCACCGAGTGGCTGAGCCAGCTGCGTGGCTCGCGGGTGCAGCTGCGCATCCCGCAGCGTGGCGACAAGCGCGTGTTGCAGGAGACGGTGCGCCGCAACGCCGAGCAGGCCTTGGCCCGGCACAAGCTCAAGCGCGCGTCCGACCTGACGGCGCGGTCGCTGGCGCTCGGCGAGCTGCAGGAGGCGCTGAACCTCCCGTCTGCTCCGCTGCGCATCGAGTGCTTCGACATCAGCCACGTGCAGGGCACCAACGTCGTGGCCAGCATGGTCGTCTTCGAGGACGGCCTGGCCCGCAAGAGCGAGTACCGCCGCTTCGCGATGCGGTCAGGCACCGGCGACACCGACTGGATCGCCGAGGCGGTGCGGCGCCGCTTCGCCCGCTACCTCGACGAGCAGGTCAAGAGCGGCGCCGACGCGGACTCCGACCCGGCGGCTGAGGCGGCGGAGAGCGCGGGGCGCCCCGGCATCGACCCCAGCACGGGAAAGCCCCGCAAGTTCGCGTACCCACCCAACCTGCTCGTCGTCGACGGTGGAGCGCCGCAGGTCGCCGCCGCCCGGGCCGTGCTGGCGGAGCTCGGCATCGACGACGTCGCGCTGGTCGGGCTGGCCAAGCGGTTGGAGGAGGTCTGGCTGCCCGGTGAGGACTACCCGGCGATCCTCCCGCGCGCGTCGGAGGGGTTGTACCTGCTGCAGCGGGTGCGCGACGAGGCGCACCGGTTCGCGATCACCTACCACCGGGAGAAACGTTCGAAGGCGATGACGATCTCCGCGCTGGACGGCATCGCCGGGCTCGGCGAGACGCGCCGCAAGGCGCTGCTGACGCACTTCGGATCCGTCCGCAAGCTGCGCACCGCCGGCGTCGAGGATCTGCTGGCCGTGCCCGGCATCGGCCGGCAGACCGCCGAGTCCATCGCCGCCGCGCTGTCCGCTGCGCCGACCACGCCCGCCGTGAACGTCACGACCGGTGAGATCCTCGACGGCGACACCCCGAGCGAGGAGCCGACGTGACGGAAGTGGACACCGGTCAGGCACAGGGTGGGCTGGAGACCGTCATCGTCACCGGCCTGTCCGGAGCAGGGCGCAGCACGGCCGCCAAGTGCTTCGAGGACCTCGGCTACTTCGTCGTCGACAACCTGCCACCGGAGCTCGTCGCCACGCTGGTCGATCTCGGCAGCCGTAGCCAGGGCGCCGTCACCAAGCTGGCCGTGGTGATGGATGTTCGCAGCCGCGCGTTCTCCTCCGACCTGCGCGGAGTGATCCGCGAACTCGCCGAGCGGGGCATGAGCCCGCGGGTGCTGTTCCTCGAAGCACGCGACGACGTGCTCGTCCGCCGCTTCGAGAACGTGCGCCGTGCGCACCCGTTGCAGGGCGACGGCCGCCTCGTCGACGGCATCGCCTCCGAACGGCACCTGCTCGCGGGGCTGCGCGACGAAGCCGACCTGATCCTCGACACCAGCGACCGCTCCGTCCATGAGCTGCGCCGCGCGATCGAGTCGGCGTTCACCTCCGGCGGTGCGCTCGACGGCCGCCCCGAGCTGCGCGCCACCGTGGTGTCCTTCGGCTACAAGTACGGGCTGCCGGTCGATGCGGATCTGGTCGTCGACGTGCGCTTCCTGCCGAATCCGTTCTGGATCACCGAGCTGCGCGAGCTCACCGGGCGCGACGACGAGGTCCGCGACTACGTGCTCGGGCAGCAGGACGCCAAGGAGTTCATCGACAGGTACACCGAGATCCTGCAGATCATCGGCGCGGGCTACACCCGGGAGAGCAAGCGGTACCTCACCCTCGCGATCGGCTGCACCGGCGGCAAGCACCGCTCGGTCGTGATGGCGCAGCAGTTCGCCGACCGCCTCTCCGCCATGGGGGTACGCGCCACCGTCGTCCACCGGGATCTCGGCCGTGAGTAGCGCGCCGGGCGAGGCAGCGCTGAATTCAGCGCCGGACGAGGCAGCGCCGAACTCACCGCTGCGGGCGGTCGCGCTGGGTGGCGGGCACGGCCTGCACGCATCCCTGTGCGCGCTTCGACAGCTCACGCGCGATCTCACCGCGGTGGTCACCGTGGCCGACGACGGCGGATCCTCGGGCCGAATCCGCCGGGAACTCAAGGTATTGCCGCCCGGCGACCTGCGGATGGCGCTGGCCGCACTGGCCGGCGACGGGCCGGAGGAGCGCAGCTGGGCCGAGCTGCTCCAGCACCGGATCGGGGGCAGCGGAGTGCTCGCCGGACATCCCGTGGGCAACCTGATGCTCACCGGAATGCTCGAGCGCGATCCCGACCCGGTCGCCGCGCTCGCGAAACTCGGTAGGCTCGTCGGCGCAGTCGGTCGCGTCCTTCCGATGAGCCCGGTGCCGCTGGACCTGGTCGCCGAGGCAGATCACTTCGACCCCGACGATCCGGCCCGCACGAGACGCATCCGCGGCCAGTCCTCGATCGCGGCGACACCGGGGCGAGTCCGATCCGTGCAGCTGTTGCCGCCCGGAGCGCCGGCGTGTGCCGATGCGGTCGATGCCGTCCGCGAGGCCGACGTCGTGGTGCTCGGCCCCGGCTCGTGGTTCACGAGCGTCATCCCGCACCTGCTGCTGCGCGAACTCGGCCGCGCACTGTCCACGACGCGCGCGCGGATCATCGTTACGCTCAACCTCGTTCCACAGGTGGGGGAGACGGATGACTACGCGCCGCACGAGCTGCTCCGCCTCCTGCGCGCGCACGCCGACCAGTTCGGTGGACTGCGCATCGACGCGGTCGTCGCCGACACCGACGCGACACTCGATGTAAAGGAATTGAGCACATTCACGCGCGGGATCGGCGCCCGTCTCGTACTGTCAAAGCTCGCCGCGGACGACAGCGCGGAACGGCACGACCCGAAGCGGCTGAGTGAGGCCTTCCAGCAGGCCCTCGCCGCGGCACCGGGCGAGGGAGAGGGATGACGAATGGCGATGACGGCGTCGGTCAAGGACGAACTCAGCCGGGTGACGGTGCCGAAGCTATCTGCCAGGAAATCCGAGATGGCGACCATGCTTCGCTTCGCGGGTGCCCTGCACCTCGTGGGTGGGCACATCGTCATCGAGGCTGAGCTCGACACCGGCTCCGTCGCTAGGCGGCTGCGCAAGGAGATCGCCGACATCTTCGGCTACGGCTCGGAGGTGCAGATCGTCACCGGCGGCGGGCTGCGGCGCGGTAGCCGCTACCTCGTCCGGGTGGCCCGTGACGGTGAGGGGCTGGCGCGCCAGGCCGGGCTGATCGACCTGCGCGGGCGGCCGGTCAAGGGGTTGCCGCACCACGTGGTAGCCGGCGGCATCGGCGATGCCGAGGCGGCGTGGCGGGGCGCGTTCCTCGCGCACGGCTCGCTCACCGAGCCGGGGCGCGCCTGCTCGCTGGAGATCACCTGCCCATCCGCCGAGGCAGCCCTCGCCCTCGTCGGCGTCGGCCGCCGGCTGGGTGTGTCGGCGAAGGCGCGTGAGGTCCGCGGCAGCGATCGGGTGGTCGTGCGCGACGGCGACGCGATCAGTGTGCTGCTCACCCGGATCGGGGCGCACGACTCGGTGCTGGCGTGGGAGGAGCGGCGGATGCGACGCGAGGTGCGCGCCACCGCCAACCGGCTGGCGAACTTCGACGACGCCAACCTGCGCCGCTCGGCGCGCGCGGCGGTCGCGGCCGGAGCCCGGGTGTACCGGGCGCTGGAGATCCTCGCCGACGACGCCCCCGAGCACCTGTTGCAGGCCGGCCGGCTGCGGTTGGAGCACAAGCAGGCCTCGCTCGAGGAGCTCGGTGCGCTGTC